>DATBCR010000881.1:0-5918 GCA_036270375.1 Pseudonocardiaceae bacterium
CACCCTGCGGGACGGCGCCCAGCGCGAGGGCATCACCTACTCGGCGACCGACAAGCTCGCCGTGGCCCGCCTGCTGGACGAGGTCGGCGTCGGCTTCATCGAGGGCGGCTGGCCGGGCGCGCTGCCGACGGACACCGAGTTCTTCGCGCGGGCCGCGGCCGGCGAACTCGAATTGCGGCATGCCGCGCTGGTCGCGTTCGGCTCGACCCGCCGTGCCGGCACGAAAGTAGCGGACGACCCGCAGGTCGCGGCGCTGCTGGCGGCCGAGGCGACGGTGGTCACGCTGGTCGCCAAGTCCGACCGCCGGCACATCGAACGCGCTCTGCGCACCGATGTCACCGAGGCGTGCGCGATGGTCGCCGACACGGTCAGCTACCTGGTTGCCAACGGGCGCAGGGTGTTCCTGGACGCGGAGCACTTCTTCGACGGCTACGCCTACGACCCGGACTGCGCGCTGCGGGTGCTCACGTCCGCGGTGGACGGTGGTGCGGACGTCGTCGTGCTGTGCGACACCAACGGTGGGCAACTGCCGATGGGCCTTGCCGAGACGGTGGCGGAAGTGGCCGCCCGCACCGGTTTCCGGCTCGGCATCCACTGCCAGGATGACACGGCGTGTGCGGTGGCCAACTCGGTGGCGGCCGTGCGGGCCGGCGCGACGCACGTGCAGTGCACCGCGAACGGCTACGGCGAGCGGGCCGGCAACGCCGACTTGTTCGCCGTGATCGGGAACCTGGTGACCAAACTCGACATGCCGGTGCTGCCACGCCAATCGCTCGCCGAGCTGTCCCGTGTCTCCCATGCCATTGCCGAGATCGCGAACATCGCCCCGAACGCCCACCAGGCGTATGTCGGGCAGTCGGCCTTCGCCCACAAGGCGGGCCTGCACGCGAGCGCGATCAAGGTGGATCCGGATCTCTACAACCACATCGATCCGGCCGTCGTCGGCAATGACATGCGGGTACTGGTCACCGAGATGGCCGGCCGGGCCAGCATCGAGCTGAAGGGACGAGAACTCGGTGTCGACCTGGCTGGCCGGCCGGACGCGCTGACGAGCGCGGTGCGCAAGGTCAAGGAGCTGGAGGCCGTCGGCTGGTCGTTCGAGGCCGCGGACGCGTCGCTGGAACTGTTGCTGCGCAACGTCATCGAGGAAACCGACCGGGACGAGCAGGCACCGTTCACGCTGGAGAGCTACCGGGTGATCCTGGACCACGCCCCGGATGGCGACGTGATATCCGAGGCAACCGTGAAGGTGCGGGTCGCCGGCCTGCGGGTGATCGCGACGGCCGAGGGGAACGGGCCGGTGCACGCGCTGGATGCCGCGCTGCGCAAGGCGTTGCGGCCGCATCTGTCCTGGATGGACAGTGTCAGCCTTGCCGATTACAAGGTGCGCATACTGACCAATTCGCACGGCACGGACGCGGTGACCAGAGTGCTGGTGGAGTCGACCGACGGCGAGCGCGAGTGGACCACGGTCGGCGTGCACGGCAACATCGTCGAGGCGAGCTGGCTGGCACTGTGCGACGCGTTGGTGCACAAGGCCATGCGGGTGCGCAGGACACCGGTTGGGTGAACTCCGGTAGCCTTGAGGGTCATCGATCCCTGGGGGGCGGCGGTATGCGGAGCACGGTGTGCGCGTTGGCCGTCTTGGTGTGTGCGTTGTCCGGCTGCTCGTCCAGTGACACGGCCGGTATCACCAAGGCGGCGATCTGCACGAGGGCACTCGGCGTCGTCGTGCTGTCCGAAGCGAGCGACGACGCGCAGCGGCGGGTCGCGGAGGCCAAGAACGCGGCCACCGTGCTGCAGCAGCTTTCGTCGCAGACAGCGGACAAATCGTTGTCCGACGCGCTGAGCAAGGCAGCGTCCACGGCCGGCGAGGTGACGACGCACGATTTCAGTCCGACCGGCCTGAAAACGTGGGTAAGCCGGGAACAGGCTCGTTTCGACGCCCTGCGCAAGGCATGCGTCTAGCGTGCGCAGGGGGATGCGGCCCTGTCCTGGCCGCGCACCCGGCTGCGGTTAGGGTGATCGCGTGCGCATCGCTCGAATTGCTCATCCGGACGGGGTCGCCTTCGTCGCCGTGGAGGGCACCGGTACCGATCCGGCCGGGCTGTCCGCCGTCGAGATCGCGGAGCACCCGTTCGGTGACCCGACGTTCACCGGTCGACGCTGGCCGCTGGCCGATGTCCGGCTCCTGGCGCCGATCCTGCCGTCGAAGGTGGTGTGTGTCGGCAAGAACTACGCCGACCACGCCAAGGAGATGGGTGGCGAGGCGCCGGCCGACCCGGTGATCTTCCTGAAGCCGTCCACATCGGTCATCGGGCCGAACGTGGCGATCCGGCTGCCGGCCAGTTCCAGCCGGGTGGACTACGAGGGTGAGTTGGCCGCGGTGATCGGGGCGCCGTGCCGCGATGTGCCGGCCGAGCGGGCGAACAGCGTGCTGCTCGGCTACACCGTGGCCAACGACGTCACCGCACGCGACCAGCAGGCCGCGGACAGGCAGTGGACGCGGGCCAAGGGCCACGACACGTTCTGCCCGCTCGGCCCGTGGATCGAGACCGCCATCGACGCCTCCGACGTCCGGCTGCGCACCGAACTGGACGGCGAGCTGAAGCAGGATTCGCGTACTTCGCTGCTGCTGCACGATCTCGGCGAGCTGGTGGCGTGGATCAGTGGCGTGATGACACTGCTGCCCGGCGATGTCATCCTGACCGGCACGCCGGCTGGCGTCGGCCCGATGATCGCCGGGCAGTCCGTGTCCGTCACCATCGACGGCATCGGCACCCTGACCAATCCGGTCGTCAACCGGTAGCGACCGAACTGTTGGCGCGCTTGGCGAATGCCGGTGCGCGTTCGGGCCGGAAGCCGATGCCGATCAGGTAGGCCGGCACGATCTGCAGCGGCGGCACCCGGCGCACCAGGGTGACCGGTATCGACGGCATCGTGGTGCGGGTGCCCTCGATCACCTGGGTGAAGACCGAGTCGTGCAGGATGCGCTGTAGCCGCTGGATCAATCGGGTCGCCGTGCTGCGACGGCGTTGCACCTTTGCCAGGTCCGCGACGCTGATCTTGTGCCCGCGCAAGGGATCCGCGAGCAGTCGTGCGGCCGCGACCGCGTCCTGCACGGCCAGGTTGATGCCGACGCCGCCGGCCGGGGACATCGCGTGCGCCGCGTCACCGATGCACAGCAGGCCGTCCACGTACCAGCGGGGCAGGCGGTTGAGGCGGATGTCGAGGAACTTCACGTCGTCCATGTCGGTGATGTGGTCGACGCGGTCGGCCAGTTCCGGGAACAGCTTGGCGATCCGGGCTCGGAAGCTCTGCACGCCCTCGGCGCGGAGTGTCGCGTCGGTCCCCTTGCGGGCCATGTAGGCGATCTGGAAATAGTCGGTGCGGTTGAGTGACAGGGCGAATGCTCGGTCGGCGATCCGCCCGTTCAGGCCGGTGCCTTCCTCGTTCGGGTCGCGCGGCAGCCGGAACCACCAGGCGTCGATCGGGACCTCGTACTCGTGCGGGCGAAGGCCGGCGGCCTGCCGCAGCACCGACCAGCGGCCGTCCGCGGCCACCGTCAGGTCGGCCCGCAGTTCGCCGGTTTCGCCGCCCGCGGTGCGGTAGCGGACACCGGTGACCCGGCTGCCCTCGGTGAGCGTGCCGGTGACTTCGGTGTTCATCCGGAGGTGGAACGTCGGTTCGGCCTTGCCCGCGGCGGCCAGCATGTCCAGCAGGTCCCACTGCGGCACCAGCGACACGTACGGGTGGCGGCCGGGCAGGCGGCTGAAGTCGCTTATCACCACGGGGCCGTTCGGTGTGGGGAAGGTGACCCGGTCCACCTTCGTCTGCGGCAGTTCGCGGAACCGCTCGCCGAGGCCCAGATCGTCCAGCAGGCGCAACGTGCTCGGGTGCACGGTGTCGCCGCGGAAGTCGCGTAGGAAGTCGCCGTGCTTCTCCAGCACGGTCACGTCGACGCCGGCCCTGGCCAGCAGCAGTCCGAGCACCATGCCGGCCGGTCCGCCGCCGGCCACCACGCATGTGGTCTGTTCGGTAGTCATCCCCAGCTCCCTTTTTCAACGGTAGTTGAATAACTACAGGGTGGCCCGGCCCTAGTCCGCCTGTCAAGCCCGATTTGGCTGGATACGCCGAACGGGTTAGGGGTGGGCGCGCGGGCGGTCCGTGGCGTATGTCGGGCTGCGGACCAGGCACTGTCCACGTGGGACGGAGTCGAACTTCTTTAGGTAGAACACGGACTGTGGGCCGGTTGCTACTCTCGCTCGACCGATCGTCGGCGCGTCCCTTCTTATTTGTTGCTGGACCGTGCAAGGACTTGAAAATTTCACCGCGTTGGACGAATCGAAGCCATCTGACTCGGCATAGCCTCACCCGGGTGACTTCCGCCAGCGCCAGTCCTGTGCCCGGCCAAGGCTCCTGGACGGGGGTGGCGGCCAGCACCGGTATCCGCGCGGTCAGCCTGGACGTGGACGACACACTGGTGGACCACAGCGCGTCATCCCGCGCGGCACTGCGGATGTTGCTCGGTCACGACAGGGCATGGCCGCTGTGGCAACAGATCACCGACCAGCACGTGTGCCGCGTCGTCACCGGCCAGGTCGACTCGGACACCATGCGCTGGCAACGCACCCTCGAGTTCTTCGGCTGCCTTGGCGAACACCTAGCCGACACCGAGGCGATGCGCAGGGAGGACATCCGGGTACGCGCCATGCGGGCCGGCTGGACCCTGTATGACGACGTGCTGCCCTGCCTGGAATGGCTCAGCGCCGTCGGCGTGCGGATCGCCGTAGTCACGAATGCGTCCGGCCGCTATCAACGGACCAAACTCGCCGATCTCGGCGTAGCCGCATTCATCGACGAAGTAGTCATCGCGGGCGAACTGGGCGCAGCCAAACCCGACCCGGTGATTTTCCACACGGCATGCGCACGCCTCGGATTCCCACCCGCAGAAGTAGCCCACGTCGGCGACCGCCTAGACCTGGACGCCATCGGCGCCCGTGACGCAGGCCTAGCCGGAGTGTGGCTCAACCGCGCAGGCCCCGTCGACGGCGCCCTACCCGCCGACGTGTCCATGATCACCGGCCTAGACCTACTGCCTGAACTGCTGGTCTGCGATCTCGACCTGGTCCCACACTGACCCCCGGCCAGGGCCGATTTCCGTCCCACACCCCCGCTGGTCTACCATTCCCAACCGACAGGAGGACTCCGGACCGGGGGTTGGATCACTGCGGCCCGAAGATCCTGTTGGGGTATGGTGTAATCGGCAGCACGACTGATTCTGGTTCAGTTAGTCTAGGTTCGAGTCCTGGTACCCCAGCCAAGCCAAGCGCACCCACTGAGGTACGCTCACCAAGTTCCTGGCCCCGTCGTCTAGCGGCCTAGGACGCCGCCCTCTCAAGGCGGTAGCGCGGGTTCAAATCCCGTCGGGGCTACGCCGCTGGGGCCGCCATGTTCGCAGAGAGCGCGAACATGGCGGCTTCGTCATTGTTCCTGGGGGCGAGCCCCCAGACCCCGCCCGGAGGGCTGCGCCCCCGGACCCCCGCGAGGCATCAACTTTGTCGGCTGTCGGCTGCTGGCCGCTTGTCGGCGGCTTGGGGTTGGCGACGCTGAGTCCGCAGTACGCAGTACGTGGCGACTGTCTGGGCTCTGGCGACATCCGAGAGGCTTGGTGCCGAGTCCGCAGGACTTGGTGATCTTGCGACCCGATTACTTGCTGGCACCAGGACAAGCAGCCGCTGAACGAAATCGCGCTGCCAACGTGACGGCCGCTGCACAACCCGAGGGATGGGACTGGACCTGGGCGTTTTCGCTCTGCCCCATTCCCCTTCCTCCCTGCGATCTCTTGTGGTCGGTCGGCCGGGTCAAGGGTGACCGAAGGTCATCGCGCAGCGACGCGTAGCGCCCTTGAGGCGGCC
>DATBCR010000882.1:0-7069 GCA_036270375.1 Pseudonocardiaceae bacterium
CCTCGTTCAACCGACACCACCGCGACCCGCGTTCAACCGACACCACCGCGACCCGCGTTCAACCGACACCACCGCGACCCGCGTTCAACCGACACCACCGCGACCCGCGTTCAACCGACACCACCGCGACCCGCGTTCAACTCGATCAACGCCGCATCGGCCTGGGGTCACCGCCGGCGCCGCCCGCCTCGACTCGATCAACGCCGCGTCAGCCCGAGATCACCGCCCGCGCCGGCGACCCGAACGGAGTCGCGCCGGGCGCCGGAATCGCTGCGGTTCCGGCGCCGCCGTCCAGATTCGATCAGCCCTGCGGCGCGTACTGGCCGGAGCCGGGCTGGCCGGCGTACTGGGCGCCGGGCTGCTGTGCCTGGGGCGGCTGCTGGCCGTCGGCCGCCAGGTACACCGCGGTGCCGTACGCCGCGATCTCGCTTGCCGTGCCGCCGATCTCGTTGCAGTCGAACCTCATGGCCAGCACCGCGTTCGCGCCGCGGGCGATGGCCTCCTGGCACAGGCGGTTCAGGGCCTCGTGCCGGGACTCGTACAGCAGCTTGCTCAGGCCCTTCAGTTCACCGCCCGCCATCGCCTTGAAGCCCGCGCCCATGTTGGAGAACGCGTTGCGGCTGCGCACGGTGAGGCCGAACACCTCGCCCATCACCCGGACCACCCGGTAGCCGGGCACGTCGTTCATCGTCGACAGCAGGATCGGGAACTGCTGTGGCGGCATCGGTTGACCCATGGGCGGAGCGTACCGATCCGGCCCGCGCGTCACCCGAGGAACACGTTGGTTCGCTGCGACAGCAACCGGTACAGGGTCTGCTGGATGGTCTCCCGGACCTGGTCGGTCAGGTTGAACACCAGCATCGGGTCCTCCTCGGCCCCGGCTGCGAACTCGTCGGTGCGGATCGGCTCGCCGAACTCGATGAACCACTTCGACGGCAGCGGCACGAGGCCGAGCGGGCCGAGCATCGGGAACAACGGCGTCACCGGGAAGTACGGGAACCCGAACAGCCGGGCCAGCGGCTTGAGATCGGCCAGCTTCGGATAGATCTCCTCGGCGCCCACAATCGAGCACGGCACGATCGGCGTCCCCGTGCGCAGCGCGGCCGACACGAAACCGCCCCGGCCGAAGCGCTGCAGCTTGTACCGGTCGCGGAACGGCTTACCGATGCCCTTGAAGCCCTCCGGCCACACGCCGACGAGGTGGCCGTCGCGCAGCAGCCGTTCCGCGTCCGCGTTGCATGCCAGCGTCTGGCCGCTCTTGCGGGCGAGCGCGCCGATCACCGGGGTCTTGAACACCAGGTCGGCGCCGAGCATCCGGAGGAACCGGGCGCGCGGGTGGTTGTCGTGCACGGCGACCGCGGTCATCATCGCGTCCAGCGGGAACGTGCCGGAGTGGTTGGCGACCAGCAGCGCCCCGGTGTCGTCCGGCAGGTTGTGGGTGCCGATCACCTCGATCCGGAACCACTTCCGGTAGAGCTGGCGCAGCGGCGGGAGCAGCACGTTGTCGGCCAGTTCCGCGTCGAAGCCGAACTCGTCCACCTCGTACTCGCCGGTCAGCCGGCGGCGGGTGAACGCGACGAAGTCGGCCAGCCGGTCCGCCAGCTCGTTCGACCGGGTCGTGGTCGGCTGGGCTTCGGCGGCGGGCGCCGCGTCCTCGGCAGGCGGCGGCGGTGCGGTCGGGGCTTCCGGCGCGGTTGGCGCGGCGGCCTCCGGTGTGGGCGGCGCGGCGGCCTCCGATGTGGGCGGCGCGGGGGCATCGGCTGGCGGTTCCTCGGCCAGGGTCGGCCGGGTGCGGCCGCGGCGCGCGGTCTGCCGGGTGCCGGTGCGGACGGCGGGCTGGCCCGTGACCGGGTCTGTTGTCGACGTGGTTGTGTTCCCGTGCAGTGGAATCACGCGTGCATGCGCCACAGCTGTCCTTTCATCGCAACAGGTCGACCGCGTTGCGCAGGCCGCGTTCGGCCATGGCCAGCCGGTCCGGATCGAGCACCGGGCGCAGGCCGCGGCCGCGCACGTAGTCGTCGAACGCCTCCCTGGTCGTCCACATCGGGGTGAAGCCGAACACCTGCTTGAGGCGGGTGGTGTCGACGACGCGACCGAAGTTCAGGTACCGCACCTGTTCCGGCCCGAAGTCCAGCAGCCGGGTGCCGCGGAACAGCCGGGTGACCGGGCCGACCACCGGCCCGGGTACCGGCAGCGGAATCCGGCCGGCCCGCCGGATCGCCTGGGACAGCAGCAGAACACCGTCCGCGCCGACGTTGAACACGCCCGGCAGGTCCTCCTCGACCGCCCGTGTGAGCACGGCTAGCGCGTCTTCGGAGTGCAGCATCTGCAGCCGGGCGTCCCGGCCGAGGACGGTCGGCACCGCGCCGGGCAGCGAGAAGTACCGGGTCAGCACCGTGTCCACGGTCGGCCCGATCAGGTTGGTGAACCGCAGGGTGGTGATCGCGACGTCCGGGCGGCGCCGGCCGAAACCCCGCACGTAGGCCTCGACCTCTGCGTTGTCCTGGGCGTAGCCGCTGGACGGCAGCCGGCCGTTGGCGGACATCTCCTCGGTGAACATGGCCGGGTCACGCGGACCCGCGCCGTAGACGGCGGCCGTCGACTTGACGACCAGCTTGCGCATCACCGGCGAGCGCTGGCACGCGGCCAGCAGCTGCATGGTGCCGATGACGTTCATCTCCTTGTGCAGCGGGCGCGCGCTCGGACCGGCCGGGTGCGCCGTGATCGACGCGTGCACCACGGTGTCCACCTTGGCGGTGGTGATCACCTTGCCGATCAACGGGTTGCGGATGTCCGCGCGGACGAACTCGGCCCGGCCCATCAGGGTCGCCAGTTCGGGTGAGGGGGCGGCGGTGTCCACGCCGATCACGCGGTCGATCCGGGTGTCCTCGGCCAGCCGGGCCGCGAGACGGCCGCCGAGGTAGCCGCTCACCCCGGTGACCAGAACGATCTTCGCTGCCATGTACACCCCAACCCGCTGCCGTGCTCGCGACTCTACCCGGCCGGCGTTGGTCCGACCGGGTCGTTCACGCCAGATTTACGCTGGTCACACCCACATGAACAGCACCACCGGCCGGCTCGCGCTAGGGCGGAACCGGCCGGCAGCGGATGATGACGGCGTTACTGCTCGCGCCGGGAGCAGTGCGCTGGGGGCTCAGGGCTCGGTAAAGGCCCCGTGGTCACTTGCCTTGCTTACGACGCGCGTGGCGAGTCTTCCGCAGCAGCTTGCGGTGCTTCTTCTTCGACATGCGCTTGCGGCGCTTCTTGATGACCGAGCCCATGCGGGTTCCCTAACTGTCGTTGGTGTGCCAAGACTTGACGCGGCTGCCGCCCCGGCAGACGAACACGGCCGGCGGGCGCGCGACACGAACGGCTGCCCACTCTACCTGGGCGGTCGATGGGTCTACTCGCCGGTCACCTGGCCGGTTCGGTGGGGCCGACGCCGTCGCGCCGGAGTTTGTTCAGCCGGGGTTGTTCAGCCGGCGTCGTAGTAAGCGTTCTCCAAGTAGTCGTGTACGGCCTTCTCCGGCACCCGGAATGATTTTCCGACCCGCACCGCCGGCAGCTCGCCGGAGTGCACCAGCCGGTACACGGTCATCTTGGAGACACGCATCATTGAGGCCACTTCGGCAACGGTCAGGAATTCCACCGGTCCGAGGCTGGTCGCTTCCGTCTCCCTGTTCTGCGCAGGCATGGTCCACCGCGTCCTTCGACACGTGTCGCGCCGCCGGCTTCCCCACCGGCGGAACGGACACGCACGTGCTGGTGCCGAGAGTAGCGGGACGGATGGGACTCATGCGACGGGCGTGACTGCCAATCATCACAGTGGCGTAGACCAGTAGCCGGATTCGTGCCGAACGTCCGGGTGGTCGAGCCGGCATACCGGCCGGAACGCACGTGCCAGACATCGCGTCGACCCGGCCACGGCCCACCCGATCTGATGACACCCGGGTTCGGCACGGGCGTGTCGTGGGGCTACGACGGCTCGTCGTGCGCGTGACCGAGTTCGGCGGAGCGGTCGCGGGCCGCCTCGATCGCGGCCAGCAGCGCCGCCCGCACGCCGTGCCGTTCCAGTTCGCGGATCGCCATGATCGTGGTGCCGGCCGGTGACGTGACGGCCTCCCGCAGGATCACCGGGTGCTCGCCGCCCTCGGCGAGCATCTTGGCCGAGCCCACGGCGGACTGCACGATCAGCTTCTGCGCGACCGCACGCGGCAGGCCGAGCAGGATGCCCGCGTCGATCATGGCCTCGACCAGGTAGAAGAAGTAAGCCGGCCCGGACCCGGACAGCGCCGTCACCGCGTCCTGCTGCGACTCGGGCACCCGGACCACCTGGCCGACACTGCTGAGCAGTTCCTCGACCGTGGCCAGGTGCGCGGGACCGGCGTGCCGCCCGGCCGAGATCGCACTCATGGCCTCGCCGACTACCATCGGCGTGTTCGGCATGACCCGCACCACCGGGGTTTCGTGCGGCAGCAGGCGGTCGTACAGCGTGGTCGGCAGGCCCGCGCACAGCGACACCACCAGCGTGCCGGGCCGCAGCACCGGCCGCAGCTCGTCCAGCAACGGTTCGATGTCTTGCGGCTTCACGGCGACCACCAGCACGCCGGCGGTCGCGGCCGCCTCGGCCACGTCGACCCCGCGCACGCCGTAGCGCTTGGTCAGTTCGGCGGAGCGCTCCGGGTAGCGCTCGGTGAACAGCAGGTCGTCCGGGCTGCGACCGGCCTGCAACAGCCCGGACAGCAGCGCCTCACCGATCTTCCCAGCGCCGAACACCGCCACGATCGTCATGCGCCAAGCCTGCCAGACTCATCAGACGTGACCACCGGCACGCCGAACGTGGCGAACACCATTCCGGACGAGATCATCGACAGCGAGTTGCCGAGCATCGTCGACGAAGCACTGGCCGAGGCCGAGATCCAGACGCGCCTTGCGGACCCCCGGCTCAAGCTGACCGAGGACGATCTGCGCGAACACGCATTCGCCAACCGGGAGCAGTTGCGTGGCGTCGCTCGCCTCCCGTTGAGTCCGGGCACCGTCGTGCGAATGCGGTGGACGAGGAATCGCGGACGGTGGCCGCGACGGTCGATCACGGTCGAGCACCTGGCCAACGGGCCGAACCCGGTATGGCGTGACGCCGTACGCGTGAACGGTGTGCTGCCGCTGTGCCGCACGCTGATCAACGAGCGGATGGCGCCCCTGTTGTGGGCCAGCATGGCGGTGCGCGAGACGACGGGCCTCGATCGGGTGCGGGACCGCAGGTTCATCGTGGAAACCGCGTCAACCAAACGATTCCTGGACACCGTCGAGCAGATCCACAGCGGCGCGATCGGCATCGCCGGGTCACGCGGGGTCGGCAAGACGACGGTGATCGAGTCCTACCTGATGAACAGGGCCTTCAACCAGACCGCCATCGCGGTGCCGGCTCCGGTGCAGTACGACGCACGCGAATTCGTGTTGCACCTGTTCGCGGAGCTGTGTCAGGCGGTGATCAACCCGGTCAATGAGACAACTCTGTTTGCCAGGTGGGAAGATCGCAGGCTGGCGGCGCTTTGCAAGCGGTGGCTGGCGCTGACCGTGCTGGGGCTGCTGGCGTCGG
Organism: Pseudonocardiaceae bacterium; assembly: GCA_036270375.1. Classification (GTDB taxonomy): domain Bacteria; phylum Actinomycetota; class Actinomycetes; order Mycobacteriales; family Pseudonocardiaceae; genus DATEPR01. Next base: position 5,600 of record DATBCR010000882.1, read on the forward strand.
TGGCGGCGGCGGTGATCGCGGTCGGGCCGGATGTCCTGCTGGACCACTTCGACCACATCGGACAGCACCTCCCCGCGCCATGGCTCGCACTGTGGCCGGCCGGACTGCTCGCGCTCTGCACTCTGGCCCCGCTTGCCGCGCTGCTGGGGACGCTCACCCTGCTCGTGGGCCGCATGAGCGAGTCGTTGCTCCGGCCGCTGCGGTGGCTGGTGCGCCGACCGGACCCAGACCCGCAGCCTCCGCTCGTCGACCTCGCGAAGCGGCGGCTGGCGCGGATTCGGTTCCTACAGACCAGAACCACAGGTTGGTCCGGCAAGCTGACCATGCCGATGAGCACCGAGGTCGGTCTCAGCAAATCAACACAGCGGGCCGAACAACCCTTGACCTACCCCGAGATCGTGCACGAACTGCGCGGCTTCATCCAAGCGATCGCGAACCAGAGTCCGGGGGTGATCGTGGCGATCGACGAGTTGGACAAGATCGAGGACGCCGAGCAGGCGCAGCGATTCATCAATGAGATCAAGGGAATCTTCGGCGTCGAGGGAGCACGGTTCCTGGTGTCGGTGTCGGAGGAGGCGCTGGCGTCGTTCGAGCGGCGCGGGGTCTCCGTCCGGGACGCGTTCGACAGCGCGTTCGACGAGATCGTGCGCATCGAACCGCTCAATCTCGCCGACGCCTGCACGTTGCTCAACAGCCGCGTGATCGGGCTGTCCGACCTGTTCAGCTGCCTCGCGCACTGTATGGCCGGCGGCCTCGCGCGGGACATCATCCGCACGGCCCGGTCGATGCGGTCGGTGGCCGCCAGGGACGGGGACGGCATCGGGCCGGTCGCCATCGGGCTGGTAAGGGCCGATATCGCGAGCAAGGTGCACGCCTTCCAGCAGGCCGCGAGCAATGAACTGGACGCCATCGAGTTCATCCGCACACTTCGTGGCCTACGCGCCGAGCCGGCCAACCTGCTCAACGCCCTCCCCGTGCTATGGGCGCAACAGCAGGCCGCGACTTACGTCTACCACTGCGCGACCATCCTCGAGGTGTTCAACGACGGCCTCACCAAGGAGCAGTTCGACGAGCGCCGCCACATCCTGGACACCTTGGCGGCGGCCAAACAGGAAATCGGCAAGCACCCGCAACTCGCGTGGTTGATGGTGGACGAGTTCCGGGAGGCGTGGGGCCTGCCTATCGCTCCAACGGAGTGAGCGCCAACTGCCGCGACTGGCACACCAGCCGCCCGGCCGAGTCGATCACAGTCGCGTCCTCGTCGAACCACTGGCCGTACACCGCCCGGCAGCCGACCTCGATCCGCAGCCACCCGGGCGCCGGACGAGCACGGAGCAACGCCGTCAACTGGACCGTGGGCGACCAGCCGTAGCGACCGAGGTTCAGCGTCACCGGCATCGAGATGTCACCGGCCACCAACGCGAACAACGGGTCCGGCTGCTCACCCCTCGGCCTGGCCCACATCCGCAG
>DATBCR010000883.1:0-8039 GCA_036270375.1 Pseudonocardiaceae bacterium
AACGCGGGGACGGCGGCATGGGCGGTGGTCGTGCCGAGCAGCGGCGCCGCGCCGACGGCGCCGAGCAGTCCAAGGGCGCCTCTGCGGGTCATGGTGTGCTTTGTGCCGTCTGACATGGGAAAACCCCTCCGACTCGGTGTCGTGTGGAACCTAGGGCGGGCGCACGACACCGCGATGAACCTGGACTGTCGGGGGGATGAAGGGTGCTGGCTACGGGAACCGCACGAGCTGGGCGACGTCGATCTCGCCGGCGTCGTGCACGAGTTCCACGAACGACGAGCACGAGTTCGCGGCTTGCACCCGACGTTCGTAACGCCGGCTGGACACGGCCTTGTCGACGTCGGCGAGGCGGACCCGCCACACCCAGTGCCGAGGGCCGTCGCGCATCGTGACGCAGGTGGCGCACGCGAGTTGTGCGCGTAGTTCGCGCACCGCGGCCAGGCACGCCTCGACATCGGCGAATCCACGCACCGCCCGGCCGAGGCTCCGGTTGTTGGCGGACATGAACCGCCACGTCACCGCGCCCCGGAGGCAGAAGATCTGGAACCGCGCGGCGGCCACGGGCGGCCCTCCCGTTCGCTGATGGCACCCCGACCGACCGGGCTCAGGGTGCGAGCCGGAAGTTGCCGCAAGGCGACGTGAAGTGAACGTGAAGCTTGCGATTGACCGCACAGCAAACGGCTATCTGGTGTCGGGGCCGCCGCCCGACCGCGTGACGAGCGGCAATCCGGCCGTTCGGCAACCGTCTACAGTGGACTCAACGGTGGCCCCGGGCGCGCTCGGCCAGTTCCACCAGCCGGCGTCCGGTCGCCGACCCGCCGGGCAGCCGGAGCGCCGGCACGAACAGCGCGGCCACCGTGGTCGGGTTCGGTGCGCGGTGGTGCTGTTCGAGCCGGGAGATCTGCGCCTCGCTGTACCCGACGGCGCGGCCGAGTTGGCGCTGCGTGAGCCGGGCCTTCCGGCGCAGGTAGCGCAGCAGTTGGCCGAAGTCGTCGAAGTCGGCCTCGTCCATCGGTCGGACGGTCATGCTTCGCACCCCCATGAGCTGGGCGAAGGGTCGCGGTGCGGCCCGTACACAGGTAAGTGCGCCCCGGTGCCCGTTGAGTACATCGGTCCGGCAGCGGATTTCGTACCGTGCGCCCCTCACTCGGCCAGGGGCTACCCGTTTCGGGCGCGGTACGGTATTCAGGAGCTGGGCAGTTGCCTGCGGGGGACACATGGGGAAATGGACGGCGCGGATCGGCTGGCTCCTGGCCGCCGTCGCGCCGCCGCTGGTCGCATTCTGGCAGCACCTGGCGATTGGCCATCCGGTGATCACCGGCGCGCTGGTCATCGCGTACGAGGGCATTCTCGCGACCGTCCGAAATGTCGGCGGAAAGCTGGTCGGACGCTGGCAGGACCGCCTGGTGGACCGGGTGGACAAGGCACTCGGCCGGCGCTTCTCGTCGTTCGACCGGCGCTACCGGGAGTTCGTGGCCGGCGCCCTGCGGTTCATCGATATCAAGGGCCTCGCCACGGTCGGTTTCTACACGCCGGAACTGGACGAGGTATTCGTCGAGGTGAGCGTCGCGCCGAGCCCGCCGATCGACATTTCGCCCAGCGTTCTCGCGGACGAGCCGAGCGGCGGATTCAACCGAGGAATGCTGTCCGATTTCCTGGACGGCCCACGGCCGGCCGTGATCGCGATCGTCGGCGGTCCCGGTGTCGGCAAGACCACCCTGCTGTTGCACACCGCCCGCGAGGCCTGCGCGAAAGCCAAGGGCCGCAGGCGAACCGTGCCGATCCTGCTGTTACTACGGGACCACGTGGGCACCATTCTCGCCGACCGCGACATCGCCCTGCCCGATGTCCTGCGTGGCACGCTCGGGCCGCGCCGCGCCGAGGAGCCGGCCGGCTGGTTCGAGCAACGCCTCGAGGGCGGCGACTGCGTCGTGCTGCTGGACGGCCTTGACGAGGTCGCCGGCCAGACCGACCGGCGGGCGCTCGCGGACTGGGTCGAACGGCAGATCAAGCAGTACCCGAAGAACGACTTCGTCATCACGTCGCGGCCGCACGGCTACCTGACCGCCCGGGTCGATGGCGCGACTGTGCTGCGTGTGCTGCGGCTGACCGACGAGCAGGTGTCCCGGTTCGTGCGCGGCTGGTACCAGGCGTTCGAGTCGGCCGTCGAGCGGTACAACCGGCCGTCCGGTGACGACTCCTCGGCGCGGCGGGCCGAGTCGGCCGCCGCCGCGCTGCTCAACCGGTTGACGAAAGCGCCGGAACTGTACGGGCTGATGGCGAATCCGTTGCTGCTGACCATGGTCGTCAATGTGCATCGTTTTCGCGGCCAACTACCCGCCAGCCGCGCCGACCTGTACGGCGAGATCTGCCAGGTGATGCTCGGGCTGCGGCAGGAGGCCAAGAACCTCGCCGTCGATTTTAGTGCGGACAAGAAGGAAATGGTGCTGCGCGGCATCGCATTCGCGATGATGTGCCAGCGGGTGCGGGACTTCCGGCGTGCTGACGTGGTGACCACCGTCGAACCCATGCTCAGCCGGCTGCCGGACGCGGTCACGGTGGCTGAGTTCCTTGCCGACATGAGTACCAGCGGCCTGCTCGTCGAGCGTGAGAACGGGCTGTATGCGTTCGCCCACCAGACCTTCCAGGAATACCTTGCGGCGGCTCATATCCGGGAGAAGGGGCTGACCAGGATTCTTACCGGCGCGGTGGATGACGTGTGGTGGCGGGAAACCACCCTGCTGTTCGCGGCCCGGTCGGACGCTGACCCGATCGTCCGCGCATGCCTGGATTCGGACAGTGTCACGGCGCTGTCGCTGGCGTTCGACTGTGACGCGCAGTCGAGCGAGATCGCGCCGGAACTGCGTGCCCGGCTCAAACAGCTGCTCAACTCGGCCGTGGACCCGGACACCGATCCCGTGCGTCGTCGGCTGATGGCCGGAGTGATGGTGGCTCGGCATCTGCGGCGCCGGGGGCTCGCGTCGGACGCGTCCCAGGTGTGCACGCGGCCCATCACCACCAACCTGTATCGGTTGTTCCTGCGGGAGACGCAGAGCCAGCCGCCGGACGAGCCGTGGCTTCTCGAACCGGACGGCGACGAGCCGATCCTCGGGGTGTACGGCGCCGAGTCGGCCGCGTTCGCCCAGTGGGTCAACACGATCACGGCAGGTGAAGCCGTGTGCCGCCTGCCAACTCGAGCCGAAATCGAGGATCCGGTGGTGTTGCGTGCTTTGAACGGTGCAACCACCTGGCTGCATTCCGACGGCGGCGCACCGGAACTCTGGTCGCCGCCCGGCCAACCGCATCCGCATGAGATCAGTAGCGATGTGCTCGCCGTGCACATCAAGGACGACGTCGTGCGCATGGCCTCCACGCTGGCCCACCTGCTGCTGCTCTGGGCGGTCACCGAGCTGCCCTATTCTACCTATGACCGTGCGTTCGCCCTGATGAGCGGGCGGCCGCTGAGTGATTTCTCGGCCACCGAGTTGCGCCAGGCGCTCGACCTTGCCGGTGACCTGGACGGCACGTTGGATCTCACACACAGCCGCGAGTTGCTGCGCGAACTCGACATCGAGATCGACCGTGCCGTCAATCGGTCACGGTCACGGGCGCGCAGCCAAAGCCGGAGTAGCAGTGTCGACCTCGCGCAGGCCATGGCCCGCGTGGCCGACCCGGGCGAGGCGCACACGTGGGCGGAGGCCCGGGCCAGTGACATCCCGTCAGGCGACAGCGCCCGAGCCTGCGAACGCACCCGGGACGTGATCCAGGCCCTGACCCAGCAACTCGGCCACCTCCGCGATGTGGTGCGGCACAGCGCACCCGCGCACGTGCTCGCGTTGGACGACGCCATCGATGACGGGCTCAACGTGGCGCACGCCTTGGACGCGTTCCTGCTTGATGCCGGCGTGCTCGACAAGGTTCTGACGAGTGCGTTCGCCGCGCGCATGCCGCTTGCACGCCGCGGGCTCGAATATCTCGTGAGCCCTGTGCTGGCACGTCCGTTCCGGCGAGCGCTGTCGGAGTTCATGGGCAGCAAGACGATGGCGAGCGATTTCTTGATCGAGTTCATCTGGGCTGTCATCGCCGAGACGGGCATCGCGGGCACGTACCGGGTCCGTCCGGACGCACTTGCCGGCCAAGCCGTGCGGGCAAGCACGCTGCTGAGTCGTCGGTCGGCACTGTGGGTCGAGGAGGTCGCGTGCCGGTTCGAGGCCGTCGCCCTGCCGGTGTTTACCTGGCAGCGTCCGCTGACTCCGGAGGACGCGACCGCGATCCGGATGGGGGCGCTGTGTCTTGCGGCGGCGGCTGGACAAGAGGGTGAGGTCGAAGCCGGTGAGCTGTATAGGGGCATCGCGGCCGGGGTCACGCTGCTCGAACGGCGGACCGACGGGCGGGCGCCACTCGCCGAGACGATCATGCTGACAATCACCTGACCCGGTCAGTGCCGGTGCCTGCGGTGGGCCGGCTGCTGGCTGATCCACACGAGCCGCTCGAAGTCGACGGCGACGCCGCGCAGCAGCAGATCCACCAGTGCGCCGGCCGCTTTCTGGCCGATCGGCGCGTCGCCGAACAGGGCCCGCTGGTAGACAACGGACGCGAGCAGGTCGACCAAAAGCGCCGGGTCGACGTCCGGCCGCAGGTCGCCCCGGTCCACCGCGCGCTGAACGGCGACCATCGCGGCCCGCCTGCTCGGCTGTAGGAGTGTGTCCAGGAGTCGTTGGTGGAGCGCGGCATCCTTCGTGCAGTCGGCGATCAGCGGGGCGAGCACGTCGCGGGGGAGCCGACTGTGCAGCACCTCGGCCAGCAGCCGCACGGTCTGGGTCAGGTCGCAGCGGGTGCAGCCGTTGTCCGGCACGGGCGGCGTGACCAGCACGGCGGCCAGGGCGTCGATGACAAGGCCCTGGCGCACCGGCCATCGGCGTCGGATCGCGGCCTTCGTCGTGCCGGCCATGGCCGCGACCGTCTCGACGGCGAACCCGGCGTAGCCGTGCTCACGCAGTACGGTCACGGTCGCGGCCAGCACCGCCGCGTCGATCGCGGGGTCACGCGGCCGGCCCGTTGTCACCGTTCGACGTCCTGCGGGTACCAGCGCAGTTCGATGGTGTTGCCGTCCGGGTCGTTGACATAGATCGACTGTGCGCTACCACGTGCGCCGAACCGGCCGACCGGCCCTTCCAGCACGGTGAACGTCCCGGCGTCGATGACTTCCTGCCAGTCGAGCGGTTCGACGACCAGGCACATGTGGTCCACATTGGACTCGCCGCGCGGCTTGCCGACGAGGTCGATGATCGTGGTCGGACTGACCCGCACGGACGGGAACGGCACGCTGCCGGCCCGCCACTCGTCGACCCGGAGCGGCTGCAGTCCGAGTGGTCCGCAGTAGAACTCCAGCGCACGCTCGACATCCGCCACGTTGAGCACCAGGTGATCAAAGTCCTTGACCCGCATCGCCAGCTCCCTCATGGGTTAGTTACGATCCGATCCGGTTCGGATCGTAACACCTCGCCCTCGGTGGCGCCACCAGGGCGTAACCGCCTATGGGATTGGTGGCGACCACCGGACCGGCAGCGAATGCATACCGTAGATTCCCTCGACGCCGGCCGTTTCCGGTATGCCGTCCAACGTCAACTCCGGCAGGCGGTTCGCCAGGTACGCCAACCCTTCCTCCAGTTCTGCGCGGGCCAGGTTCGAGCCGAGGCAATAGTGCACGCCCGCGCCGAACGTGAGCAGGCGGCTGTCCCGGTCCGCTGTGATGTCGAAATCCTCGCCGGCCGGTGGTTGGCGGTTGGCGCGTTCGGCGCAGATCGCGATGATCGTGTTGGTGGGGAAGGAAATACCTCGGTACTCGATGTCATCCGTGCAGATTCGGGCGGTGAACGGGGTGATCGGCTCGACCCGTAGGATCTCCTCGACCGCCTTCGGGGCCAGTTCCGGTCGTTCGCGCAGCAGCGCCCACTGGTCCTGATGCGCCGCGAACAGCCGAATCCCGTGTGCCAGTTGACTTTGTGTCGTGTCGACGCCGCCCGCGAGCACGTTCAGCACCAGGTTCACGCACTCATCGTGCGACAGCCGTTCGCCGTCGTCCTCGGCCGCCAGCAACGCGCTGACCAGGTCGTCGGACGGCTCGGAACGTCGTCGCCGCAACAGTTCCTCGACGTATTCATATGCCTCGGCGACCGCCTGTTCGATCCGTGGCAGCTCGTCGGCCAGTGCGCGGATGTCGAACTGCTTCTGCACCCAGTTCGACCATTCGTGCAGGCGTGGCGCGTCGTCTTCCGGCGCGCCGAGCACCGCCGCGATCATCAGTGACGCATACGGTTTGGCCACGGTCGCCACGAATTCGCACGACGTCGCCGTTCCGATGTCGTCGCCGATTCGGCCGAGGAACTCGCGCATCGCCGGCCGCCAACCGTCCGCGGCGCGTGGCGTGAACGCCGGGCCGACCAGGGCGCGCAGGCGTCGGTGTGCCGGGCCGCCCTGGTTGAGGATGTTCGTGTCGATGTGTTCCCACAGCCGGCCGCTGGTGATACCGAACAGCTGCGCGAGCTGGCGGCCCGGGAACGACGTGTGCCTCGACCGCAGGAAGAACTCGCCCGCCTCCCGGTCCAGCACGACGAACGCCAGCGGCGAATGCGCCAGCCAGCCCCGCGCCCGCACGTTCGCCAGCCGCTCGTGGTAGACCGCCCCGGTCAGGTCGGGGGCCAGGTAGTCGAACTCCGGCAGCGTCAGATCGGTCACCACGGTCATTTCCGCTTCTCCCGCCAGATCGAGGGGCATCGATCATCGCCCACGGTGTGGCGCGTGGACAACTACTCCTCGATCGCCCCGCCGATCCGTCGCAGGTGCCGCCGGAAGCTGTACGACGGATCGGTGCCGCGCCGCGCGAGGTACTCGTCGAACGCGGTCTGCGCGCGGAGCGTGTCGCCGGCCCGGATTCGGCGGGCCTGTTCACGTTCGGTCTGCCAGATCTGGTGCGCCGTCGCGAGTACCGCCTCGACGTCCGCCGCGGCCACGAACAGCACGCCGTCGTCGTCGCCGAACACGATGTCGTCCTCGGTCACCAGGTGCGGCCCGAACCGTGCGCTCCGCAACGCGTCCGGCTCGCGTTCGTCCAGCCGTACCGGGCCGGGCGGGTAGCCGCCGTAGCTGAACACCGGCACGCCGATCTCCACCAGTTCCGGCGTGTCCCGGTGCAGCCCCCACACCGCGAGCCCCGCCAGCCCGGCCGACTCGGCCTCAAGTACCGCGAGATCGCCGACGCACGCCTCGTCCGTCCGCCCGCCGTTGTCGACGACGAGCACATCGCCCGGTTCGGCCCGGTAGAACGCTTCGAGGAACACGTCGACACTGCCGTAGTGCCGCGCCGGCAGCGCGCGCCCCGCGATCCGGTGGCCCGGCACGACCGCGCGGACACCCGGCGGCGCGGCCCGCAGCGGCACGTCGCGGCGGACACAGGCGTCGGCCACCAGCGGTGTGGACAGGTCGGCGAAAGCCGTCAGCATGGTGTCTCCCTCGGTGGGCTCGGCGATCGGCTCGACCTCCCGCCGACAGAGCATGCCACTGTCAGCGTTTGTGGTCGCCGAACGGTTCGTCGCGCTCCCGGACAGCCTGGCGGAATCCAGCCGTGGCCGCGCGCCGCTGGAAGGCGTAGCCCTCGCGGGTGTGGGCGCTGTTGAGCGCGAGCTTGACCATCATCACCTGATTGACGGGCATCATCGCGATCTTGTGCACCAGCGTCTCCGTGTCCGCGTCCAGTTCCCCGGCCGGCGCGGACTCGATGGCCAGTCCCCATTCCGCGGCCTGCGCGCCGGTGATGCAATCGCCAGTGAACAGCAGCCGTTTGGCACGCTGGTCGCCGATTCGGTGCGTCCACATGCCGGCGGCCGGCACGCCCCACACGCGGGTGGGCAGGTAGCCGATCTTGGTGTCGTCCGCGCACACGATCAAATCGCGGTACAGGGCGATATCCGTGCCGCCGGCGACACAGAAACCGTGGCGTAGTCCGCCATCGGGTCCCACCGACCGGCCGGATCGTGATT
>DATBCR010000884.1:0-6022 GCA_036270375.1 Pseudonocardiaceae bacterium
GCACGACCCCTCGTTGATCATGTGGTTGTCGAAGCCCATGATCATGTGAGAGAGCCGTGCCTGCCACCGCATCATCCCCGATTCCCCCTTCCCTGCACCGTTTGGCCCCGAACAACGACGACGCCCAAAACACGAGGTCGCCGGTATCGACTGTGGCCGGTGTTGCTGACCTGCGCGAACACATCGCTGATGTACCCGATCCCCGCCACCGGCGAGGCAAACGACACCCGTTGGTGGTGATCCTGCTGCTCGCGGCGGCCGCAGCCACCACAGGAGCCACCTCCTTCACCGCGATGGGCGAGTGGGCCGCCGACGTCCCACAACAGACACCGCGGATGCTCGGTGCCCACCGCCACCGACCGTCAGGCCGCTATCTGACCCCGGATGAGGCGACGTTCCGGCGAGTCCTGCAAACCCTCAACGGCGACGCACTCGACACCGCGATCAGCACCTGGCTGGCCACCCGCCACCACACGCGCACAACCGGGCCGGCCAACACGGCACCGACCGCGATCGCGGTGGACGGCAAATCCGTGCGGGGCACGTTCGCCCGAACCGGGGGAACGGGTGTGCACCTGCTGGCCGCGTTCACCCACGGCGAGGGCACTGTCGCAGCGCAGCGGCAGGTCGAGGGCAAGACCAGCGAAATCGCCTGGTTCGCGCCGTTGTTGGACCCTATCGACCTGACCGGGAGAGTGGTCACCGCTGATGCCCTGCACACCGTGCGTGCCCACGCCCGCTACCTCGTCACCGACCGTGGCGCGGACTATGTGTTCACCGTCAAGGAAAACCAACACCGTCTCTACGCCCAACTCGATGCCCTGCCCTGGTCCGACGCCCCCGTTCACGCCACGGCCGGTATCGGCCACGGCCGCACCGAACGACGCACTATCCAAGTTCTGCCCGTCGGCGACGAGGTCACGTTTCCCTTTGCGGCCCAAGCGTTTCTCATCGAGCGTTACGTCACCGACCATGTCACCTGCAGCGCCAGTGCCGTCGCCGCGCTCGGTGTCACCAGCCTCACCGCCGCTGCCGCGGACCCGCCACAGATCGCCAGCTACGTGCGCGGACACTGGCACATCGAGAATCGCCCGCACTGGGTCCGTGACGTCACCGTCGGTGAGGACGCCTCCCGTGTGCGCACCGGCACCGCACCCCGAGCGCTGGCCAGCCTGCGTAACCTCGCCATCAGTGCGTTACGCCTGGCCGGCCACACGAACATCGCCAAAGCGCTACGACACATGGCCCGAGACGTCACCCGCCCACTGGCCCTACTCGGAGCCTATTCCTAAAAGGACACTACTTTGCCGGAGCCCTGACCCACCCGGGGGGCGTCCCTGTTCCAGGCTATCGGATGTCAAGTCTGCAAGGGGTTGTTTTGCGGTTGGCTGTGGATGTCCGACAGGCTGTGGATGAATCGCTTGACAAACACCTAGGCGCGGGGCAGGTCGAACAGGCTGGTGAGGCCGGCCGCGAAACCCAAGTCGCCCTTGATCTTGAGCTTGCCGGTCATGAACAGGACGGCGCCGGAGGCGTTGTTGGTGATCAGCCGCAGGAAGTCGACCGGGTGCACGGTGATCGTCACTCTCGGGTCGCGGGTGGATTCCCGATGTAGCGCGCACGTGCCGTTCTCGATGATCGTCTCGTAGCGGTCGTAGCCCCCTTCGCCCGTGCCGCCGGTCAGGCGCCAGTGCACGACGGCACGGGTGTGCGTGGCGCGATCGGCGCGCAGGTGGTCGCCCATCCGCCGGAAGATCTCGTTCAGCACCCGGGTCCGCAGCTCCGGCCGGGCCAGGATGCCCTGCACCTGATCCGTGGACGCCCTGGTGATGAGCCGCGCGAAGGTGCCCGCGTTCATCCGGCTCAGGTCGACCTGCGCGCCGAGGCCGGCCAGGCGGTCCAGGACGGCCAGCAGGCGGACGAACTGTGCTCGGCTGAGGCCGCGCGGGTCCACGATCTGGGCGATCGTGTTGATGTCCAGGTCGGCGAGGCCGGGGTGGGCCGGATCGAGGCCGTCCAGCAGCTCGACGAGGCGGTCCGGCCGCAGTCGCCCCAACGCCTCGGCGGACAGGTCGGTGTCCGGCATGGCACGACTCCTTCCGAGTACCTACTCTGGAGTAAGGCTACGGCTCAGTAGGTATCGGGGCAACAAATGGTCCCTGTCCGGGCGATAGGCTGGACCGAACGTGCTGCGGGGAGCCTGTGTCGCCGGGAGGAGTGGTCCCATCTCGCTGGCTAAGGAGGAACCGACGGTGCGTGCCAAACGGCTGCCGCGCGAGGTGCGTGAGCGCCAGATCCTCGACGCCGCCGTCACCGTGTTCTCGCAGAACGGCTACCACTCCGCGTCGATGGACGAGATATCCGAGGTGGCCGGCATTTCCAAGCCGATGATCTACGCCTACCTCGGCTCCAAGGAGGACCTGTTCGCCGCGTGCATCCACCGCGAGGCCACCAGGATGCTGGAGGCCGTCGTCGGTGGCATCGAGGTCGGGCAGCCGCCGGATGTCCAGCTGTGGCACGGTTTGCGGTCGTTCTTCGGCTTCGTCGGCGAGTACCGGGAGAGCTGGCGCGTGCTGCACCGGCAGTCCCTCACCCAGGGCGGCCCGTTCACCGCTGAGCTGATGTCCATGCGGCAGCGGGCAATCAGCCTGGTGGCCGCCGTACTGATGCAAACGGGCAGCGACGAGGGGGTGGGCGCGGCCGCGTCGGAGTCCGGTGAGGCGCTGGCCGCCGCACTCGTCGGTGCCGGGGAGTCGCTCGCGGACTGGTGGCTCGACCACCCGGAGCAGTCGGCGGGCGCGATCGCGGCCACGCTGATGAACCTGGTGTGGATGGGTTTCGGCAATCTGGTCGACGGCCGGATCTGGCGGCCGCCCGCTAAGCCGGCGTAAGCAGCCCCGCCAGGTGCGGTTTGCCGGTGCGCCGGTCGCGGAGGTCGAAGTGGTCGTCCGTGACGGTGAGCGCGACCGTGGCGGGCAACAGGATCGGCAGCTTGAACCGCACGTCCACGGTGTACGCGGCGGGCAGCCGGCCCTCGAAGAACGCGAGGCACCGGGCCATCGACCACATGCCGTGCGCGATCGCCCGCCGGAAACCGAACGCCCGCGCGGTGAGCGGGTGCAGGTGGATCGGGTTGTGGTCGCCGGACACGTCGGCGTACCGACGGCCGGCATCGTCGGGTATCCGCCACACGGCAGCCGGTTTCTCAGCGGGCGCAACCGTTGTCCGATCGGCCGAGCTCGCGGTGGTCCGGCGCAGGTAGGTGCTGGTCTCGCGCCACACCGGTGCGCCGTCGGCCAGCACCTGGCTGACCATGTCGAACTGGGTGCCGCGCTCGTGCGGCCGCAGGTTCGTCGCGTGCGCCCGCAGTACCAGCGGCTCGTCCGCGCGCAGCGGCCGGGTCTGCGTGATCCGGTTCGCCACGTGCACCAACCCGATCATCGGAAATGGAAACTCATCGCCGGTCATCAACGCCACCTGCATCCCGAACACCAGCAGATGGGGATACGGGATCGGCAGTTCGTCGGACAGCCGAAAACCACACACCCGGTCGTACGCGGCCAGATGCTCCCGATCGACCCGAACGTCCGTCCGCGCGAACCCGGTGGCCGGCAACACGGGTTCACCACCGGACCGGCGCAGGCTCCCCAATGCGGCCTTCCCGAACAGCACCGCCAGATTCGGGTCCCGATCCAGCTCGACGGTCTCCATGATCAGCCCCTCACGCGCCGAGCAGGCTCTGCCCGCACACCCGGACCACATTGCCGTTCACCGCGCCGGACGCCGGATTCGCATACCAGGCAATGGTTTCCGCCACGTCCACCGGCAACCCGCCCTGCGCGGCGCCGTTCATCCGCCGTCCTGCCTCGCGGATGAACAGCGGCACGGCGGCCGTCATCTGAGTCTCGATGAAGCCGGGCGCGACCGCGTTGATCGTGCCGCCCTGCCGCGCCAGTTTCGGCGCGTAGGCCGCGACCATCCCGATCACGCCCGCTTTCGACGTGCCGTAGTTCGTCTGCCCCGTGTTGCCCGCGATGCCCGCGATCGACGACACCCCAACGATTCGCCCGTTGGCGTTGAGCACCTTCCTAGCCAGCAGCGCGTCGTTGATCCGCACCTGACAGGCCAGGTTCACGCCGAGCACCGCGTCCCACCGGTCGGCGTCCATGTTGGCCAGCTTCCGGTCCCTGGTGATACCCGCGTTGTGCACCACGATGTCCACACCGTCGTGCCGGTTCCTGAAGTAGTCGGCGAGGGCGCCCGGCGCGTCGGCCGACGTGATGTCCAGTTGCAGCGCTTCGCCCCGGACCCGATTGGCCACCGACGACAGATGAGCGCCCTGCGCCGGAATGTCAAGGCAGACAACGTGCGCGCCCTCCCTGGCCAGCACCTCGGCGATGGCCGCGCCGATCCCCCTGGACGCACCCGTGACCACCGCGACCTTCCCGTGCAATGGGCGTTCCCAGTTGTCCGGTGACACAACGGTTTCCGGCTTCGCGACGCCGACCCGGACCACCTGCCCGGCCACGTACGCGGACTTCGCGGACAGCAGGAACCGAACCGTGGACTCCAGCGCGTGCTCGCCGCCCCTTGCCACATACACGAGTTGCGCGGTGCTGCCCGGCCGCAACTCCTTGCCCACCGAACGGGTAAACCCCTCCAACGCCCGCTGCGCCACCTTCTCGCCAACCGCGCTGACACTCTCCGGCGGCGTTCCCAGCACCAGCACTCGACCGCACGTGCCGAGCCGCCGGATCACCGGATGGAAGAAGGCGTGCAGCTCACGGAGCTGGTCGGGTGCCGTAATGCCGGTCGCGTCGAAGATCAGCGCGCCATAGCAGGGGGCGTCGGTCGCCAGGTCGGCATCCGCCTTGGTCAGGATCGTGGACACGGTGTCCAGCAGCCGTCCGCCCGGCGCGGCCCCGATCAGGGCGGGGGCGGCGAGCAGCGACTGGCCGGGTTCGTAACGCCGCAGTGGAATGGGGTTGGGCAGGCCGAGCCGGCTGACCAGGAGCCTGCCGACGCCGGAACTCGCGAACTGCTGGTACCTGTCGGCCATCGGGCCACCTTCCTACTCCGTGGTAAGACTACTCGTCGGTAGGTTACAATCGCCACCATGGCCGCACCCACCACGCCGACACCGGGCAACCAGCGGGTGGCCGTCGTCGGCGGCAACCGGATCCCGTTCGCCCGCTCCAACAGCCGCTACGCGCACGCATCGAACCAGGACATGTTCACCGCGGCGCTGGACGGTCTCGTCAGCCGTTTCGGCCTGCAGGGCGAGCACGTCGGCGAGGTGGTCGGCGGCGCGGTTCTCAAGCACAGCAGGGACTTCAACCTGGTCCGGGAGTCCGTGCTCGGCAGCAGACTGGCCAAGGACACCCCCGCGTACGACCTGCAGCAGGCGTGCGGCACCGGCCTCCAGTCGATCATCGCGGTCGCCAACAAGATCACGCTCGGCCAGATCGAGTCCGGCATCGCGGGCGGCGTCGACACCACGAGCGACGCACCGTTGGCGCTGAACGAGGATCTGCGCCGCATCCTCGTCGCGCTGAACAGCGCGAAA
Organism: Pseudonocardiaceae bacterium; assembly: GCA_036270375.1. Lineage (GTDB taxonomy): Bacteria > Actinomycetota > Actinomycetes > Mycobacteriales > Pseudonocardiaceae > DATEPR01. The sequence continues at coordinate 5,567 of DATBCR010000884.1, forward strand.
TCCCTTGGCACACGGCTGAAACTGCTCACCCGCCTGCGGCCGGGCCAGATCGTGCCGGACATCCCGCGCAACGCCGAGCCGCGCACCGGTCTCTCGATGGGCGAGCACGCGGCGATCACCGCCGAGGAGTGGGGCATCGGCCGCGCGGAACAGGACGAACTGGCCGCCACCAGCCACCAGCGCCTCGCCGCCGCGTACGACCGCGGCTTCTTCGACGACCTGCTCACCCCGTTCCTCGGCCTCACCCGCGACGAGAACCTCCGCCCGGACTCGACGGCCGACCAGCTCGCCAAGCTCAAGCCGGCGTTCGGCGGCCCGGACGGCACCATGACCGCAGGCAACTCCACGCCGCTCACCGACGGCGCGTCCGTCGTCCTACTGGCCACCGACGAATGGGCCGCCCGCCACAAGCTGCCGGTGCTCGCGTACCTCACGTTCGTCGAGACCGCCGCCGTT
>DATBCR010000885.1:0-4258 GCA_036270375.1 Pseudonocardiaceae bacterium
ATCGACCTGCGCATCGGCCTGTTCGCGCTGACCATCGCGGTCGGGCTGCTCATGGGCGCGGTCGGCCGGCGTGGTCTTGCCGACGACGTGGTCATCGGCAGCATCTTCGCGTGGGTGCTCGGCCTTGGCGTGTTCTTCCTCACCCTCTACACCACCAATCGCAGTACCGCCAACGGATCTGCCGGCGTCAACGTCCTGTTCGGCTCGATCTTCGGCATCAGCACCGCGGACGCCCGACTGGCCACCGTCATCGCCGCCGCCGTGTGCCTGCTGCTGGTGCTGATCGCCCGGCCACTGCTGTTCGCCACGCTGGACGACGCCGTCGCCGCCGCCCGCAAGGTGCCGGTTCGCTTCCTGGGATTCGCGTTCTTGGCCCTGGCCGGCGCCACCACCGCCGAAGCCACCGAAGCCGTTGGCGCGTTACTGCTACTGGGACTGCTGGCCGCACCCGCCGGCACCGCTCAACGACTCACCGCCCGGCCCTACCTCGCGCTCGGCCTGTCCGCCGCCATCGCCGTCGCCGACGTGTGGCTGGGCCTCGGACTCAGCTACGCCGTGCCGGTAGTGCCGCCCAGCTTCGCGATCCTTGCCGTCGCCACGACCGGATTCGTCATCGTACTAGCCGTGTCCGCCCTGCGGAGACGCATCGCAGACCGATCGGAACTCGCCGTGCCATGACCGCCGGCCGGCATGGTGAACGGCGCTACCAGACCCGACAGCGACGAGCCGTGTTGCGGGCTTTGACGACGGTATCCGGGTTCATCAGCGCCCAGGACCTGTACGCCCACCTGCGGCACGCGGGCGAACCCGTCGGGCTGGGCACCGTTTACCGCACACTGCACGGACTGGCCGACGCCGGTGACATCGACACCACCCGGACGACCACCGGTGAACAACTGTTCCAGTACTGCGCACAACCCGGTTGTACCCGGTTCCTGGTCTGCCGCCAGTGCGGCCGGCGCGTCGCACTGGACGCACGCCCTGTCGAGCAGTGGGCGACCGCCACCGCGACGCGACACGGCTTCACCGACATCGACCTGGTCGTCGAAATCACCGGCCGCTGCGCCAACTGTGCGTAGCGGCTCTACCAGCCGCACCAGGACCCCCGGCCGACCGTTGCCAGGGGTCCTGCTTGCGTTTCGGGCTTATACGGCGGAATCCGGGTGGAAGTAGTGGCCCTTGTCGAGGTCGTCGATGAGCCCGGGGTGGGTCGGCTGCCAGTCCAGTAGTTCGCGGGTCAGGGTGCTGGATGCCGGGCTGTCGGCGGCGAGGAAACCGGCCAGCCAGCCGAAGTGCGCGCCCGCGTCCTCAGTCGGAATGGCGGCCACCGGTATGTCGAGTTGCCGTCCGATCACCTCGGCGACGGTGCGGATCGACACGCCCTCGTCGGCAATACCGTGCAGAGTTGATCCGGCCGGGGCGTTCTCGACGGCCAGGCGGAACAGGTGCGCGGCGTCAAGGCGGTGTACGGCGGGCCAGCGGTTGGACCCGTCGCCGACGTAGCCGGAGACGCCCTTGTCGCGGGCGATGCCGATCAGGGCCGCCATGAAGCCGTGATCTCCTTCGCCGTGCACCGTGGGGGCCAGTCGCACGATGCTGGAGCGGATGCCTTGGGAAGCAAGGGAAAGCGCGGTCTCCGCGGTGGCCCGGCGGGTTTCCGGGCCGCCGGTCAGTTGTGTCGCGGCCGGGCCGTGCCCGTCGCGTTCGGTTGCCACGCCTCCTGATGCGATGAGGAGTGTCCCGGAGGCCATGACGAACGGTCGATCCGAACCCGCGAGTGCCGCGCCGAAGGTCTCGACGGCACGGCGATCCGCGTCGGCCGCGGCCTGGAAGCCGCCGCTGAACGCGATGTCGTGCTTGAACGCGAGGTGGATCACGCCGTCCGACGCGGCGGCGGCGCTGCGCAGGACGTCGAGGTCGTCCAGGGTGCCGTGGCGGACCTGGGCGCCCGCGGCGATGAGAGCCGCGGCCGATGCGTCCGAGCGGGCGAGGCCGGTGACCCGGTGGCCGGCGTCGATGAGTTCGGGTACGACGGCGGAGCCGATCCAGCCGGACGCGCCCGTAACGAAAACGTGCATGGGAAACCCTCCACTTGAGTCGACTGCCCTGGCCCGCGAGGCGCGGGGCCGATCGATGTCAGCCGCTGTCATCAGCATAGCAAAGGATGTCAGCGGCTGTCATCAACTACTATCGGGGCATGAGTCGATGGGAGCCCAACGCGCGCGGCCGGCTGGAAGAGGCGGCACTGCAGCTCTACATCGAACGCGGGTTCGAACAGACCACGGTGGCCGAGATCGCCAACCGGGCCGGACTCACCGAACGCACGTTCTTCCGGCACTTCGCCGACAAGCGGGAGGTGCTGTTCGCGGGCTCGGGCGCGCTACAGGAACTGCTCGTGCACACCCTCGCCGACGCGCCGGAGTCCGCGACGCCGATCGCCGCGGTCGCCGCCGCGGTCGAAGCGGCGGGCGTGGTATTCCAGGAGCGGCGCGACAGTGTCCGGCAGCGCCAGACCGTCATCGACGCGAACCCGGAACTGCAGGAACGCGAGCTGATCAAGCTGGCGTCGCTCGCCGCCGCACTCGCCGACGCGCTGCGCGGACGCGGTGTCCAGGAGCCGACCGCGAGTCTGGCCGCTCAGGCCGGGATCGCCGTCTTCAGGATCTCGTTCGAACGGTGGATCAACGAGACCGATCTCGAGGACCTGCCGCGACAGATCCGGGAGTCGTTCGACGAACTCAAAGCCGTGACCTCGGGTACCTGATCACCGACTCGATGAACGGCGAGTCAGCGCAGTTCGGACGCGCTGCCCTGGTGCGGCAGCGAACGGTGGATCCGCCCCGGCACCAACTGCAACTCGTTGTCCGAGTAGTGGTGGTAGATGTAGTCGTTGTCCTGGCGCCACTGGGCAACCTGATCCGGCGTCCACCCGAACCGCTTCGCGAGCGTCTGGTCGCCGAGGGAGTTGTCGATCTTGTAGTCGCCCGTCAGCGGCAGGCCGCCCAAGGTCGCCGGTCCGCCGTCACGCATGAGCTGGGGTGGTACCTCGTGCTCGCTGAGGTCGGGAACGCCCTCGTGCCAACGGATCGACTGGCCGGGCTGCAACCCGTAGTTGTACGGGCTGTGCGGCGTCCAGACCGAGTCGCCGGGTGTGCCCGACCACGTGCCGGTGCCCTCGGCCGGCAGGCGGATCTTGCCTTCCGGGCCGTACAACAGCCCGGACTCCCCGCTAGGCCGCGGCTTGGGTGTGATGGGGCCTTTCCTGGGCTTCGGCCCGCCCATCCGACCGAGGCGACCTCGCCCGCCGCCGCTGTTGAGCGCCATCCCCCAGATGTCCTGGATCGTCTGGCCGGCCATGTCGTGCAGTATCTGGTTCGCGTCCCTGATCTGCTGGCGGGCCAGGTCGGCGATGCGCTTCGCGGTGTCCACCTGGCTCTGCCCCACGGCCACCGCGGCCTGTGCGTCCGGCCGGTTCGGGTCGCACGCCGCCACCACGAGGTCCGGCCGCAGGTACAGGCTGTTCTGGGTGCGGAACTGCTGCGCGTCGGCCAGTAGCTGCTTCGCCTTCTGCATGGTTTGGGCGGCCTGGGCCAACGCCGTGTGGTACGCCTGCATCGGGCCGACCGGGCCGGCCGGAATCTTCTCGCGCAGCCAGAGCGCGCCCCGCTCCATCGCGTTGGCCGTGTCGCCCTTGTACATGTCCGGGACGGTGGCCAGCACGTCGCTGTTCACCTCGGCGACCAGCTTGTCCAGCTCGCTACCGGCCTGCTGCGAAGCACTGCCGAGCTGCGCCACGCTCGACGGTTCGCCGCACACGTTCTCGTCAGCCATGACGCGCTCCCCAGGTTCGACTACGCGATCGGCATGCCTGCTGTGCCAGTACTTTCGGCGCCACCGTCGAGGAGTTCCCGGTAGCTGTCGGCGACCTGCTGATCGGCTTGCTGGTAGTTGTCGACCACGGTGTTCAGGGCGTCCGCGAAGCGCCCGTATGTGTCACCGATGAGCACGAACAGGTCGTTCACCCGACCGATGACATCGCGGGTCTCGGCGTCAAGAGCGGCGTCGCCGGTGCTGATCGAGCCGGCCGCCTCCCGCAACGGGCCTCCAACCTCATGAAATCTGTCCTGCTGGCCGGAGAACGAATCGGCAAGCCGACCGATCGCGGACACGGACAACTGGAAGCCATCGCCCATGGCGCCGACGTTAGGGTCAACCGGGCGGACCGGGGAACGGCACAATTGCCGTCATTTCGCGAGGG
>DATBCR010000886.1:0-9362 GCA_036270375.1 Pseudonocardiaceae bacterium
GTGTTCAACCTGCTGACGCGGAGCGGCCGGATCGGGCACGCCGAACTGGCCGTGCGCGATCCCGTGTTCACCGACCGGGTGGATGGCCTGCTCGGCGGCCGACAGGTCGCGCCACCGCCCGCGTTCGCGCCGTGCCGGCTCGGTGAACTGGTGCTGACGAATCGGATCGCGCGTACCGGGCCAGCGAACGGTGCCGGGTTGGTGTACAGCGAGTTCGTGGCCGTACGGGCGGACGGCCGGGTCAGCCCGGACACGCCGGTGCTGGACGGGGACCGGGACGGCTGGGCCGCGCGGGTGGCTTCCGCGCATGCGGAGGGGGCGAAGTTCGCGCTGTGCCTCGGCCATGCAGGTGCCCGGGGTAGCAGCCGGCCAACCGTCGATGGCATCGACCTGCCGTTGCCGGACGGTTGGCCTGTGTTGGCCGCATCGGCCGTGCGTTACGGTCCGGGCCAAGCTGTGCCGCGACCCATGAACGGCGTGGATCTGGCGGAAGTGTTGGCGGCCTTCACATCGGGCGCCGAGCTGGCCGCTGATGCCGGTGTCGATCTGCTTGAGCTGGACTTGGCACACGGCTATTTGTTGGCCGGCTTCCTGTCGCCGCTGACGAATCGGCGGACCGACGAGTACGGTGGCGATCCCGTTGCGCGGCTTCGGTATCCGCTCGCGGTGGTGGACGCCATCCGATCCGTCTGGCGGCGACCGTTGTCGGTGTGCCTGACCGTCGACGACTGGCATCGGAAGGGGCTCGGTCTCGACGACGGTGTCCGGATCGCCGGATGCCTCGCCGAGCACGGGGTCGGGCTGATCCGGGTGTCGGCCGGGCAGACCGTGGCCGAGTGCCAGCCGGAGTACCGGCGCCGGTTCCTCACCGGGGCGGCCGACCGGGTGCGCAGCGAGACTGGTGTGCCCACCGTCGTCGGCGGCTATCTGACCACAGTGGACGAAGCGAACACCATCATCGGTGCCGGCCGGGCCGACGTGTGCCTACTGGTCGCGCCATGACCGACTACTTCGCCGATCTCACATCGCCGGACGTGGCCGCGCTGCGGGACGGCGACCGCACGCCGGTGCTGCTGCTGCCGGTCGGCGCGGTCGAACCGCACGGCCCGCACGCGCCGCTCGGTACGGACGCGATCATCTCGGCCGGCATGTGCCGCCGGGCCGCGGACGTGCTTGCCGACGACCCGGGCGTGCGGGTGCTGATCCTGCCACCACTCCCCTACGGCGTCACGCGTTTCGCTGCCAGGTTCGCCGGCGCGGTCGGCGTGTCGCCCACGACACTGCATGCGCTGGTGGTGGACCTGTGCATCGGACTGGTGGACGCCGGCCTGCCAACCGTGGTGATCGTGAACAACCACTTCGAACCGGCGCACGTCGGCGTGCTCAGGGAGGCCGTGGACACCGTGCTGGCTGAACGTGGCGTTCGGATCGGCCATGTGGACCTGGTTCGGCGGCACAACGCGGAGCGGCTGACGGCGGAGTTCCGGTCCGGTGAGTGCCACGCCGGCCGTTACGAGACGTCGCTCGTGCTCGCCGACCGCCCCGAACTCGTTGACACGGAACGGATGTGGAGCCTGCCGAGGGTGCCGGTGAACCTGGTGGCCGCGATGGGCGCCGGGCAGCACGACTTCGTCGCCATGGGCATGGACGACGCGTACTGCGGCTCGCCAGCCGAGTCCACCGCGGCCGAGGGGCTGTCCACTTTCGACATACTGACCGAGTTGCTTGTCGCGGTCGTCCGTGACACGGCGGCGCGAAGACCGGGCAGGTGACGCCATGCGGCAGTACGACGATGTACCGGCGCGGTACAACATCGCTTCCTATTTCGTGGACCGGAACCTGGAACTCGGGCGTGGCGACCGGACCGCGCTGATCCATGACCATGGCACCACCACCTACGCCGAACTAGCCGTGTTGACCAACCGCATCGGCAATGTGTTGCGTGACATCGGGGTGGTGGCGGGCCAGCGGGTGCTGCTGGCGCTTGCCGACGGTGTCGAGTTCGTCGCCACGTGGTACGCGGCGCAGAAGATCGGCGCGGTGACCGCCGAGGTGTACACCTTCCTGCCTGCCAAGGACTTCGCCTACTACCTCGGCTACACCGAGGCGGCCGTGGTCGTCGTGGACGCGGCCACGCTGGATCGGATGCGCGAGGCCACCGAGGACAGCCCCCGCCCGCCCCTGTTGTTGGTGGTCGGCCCGGCCGGACCGCTCGGCCGGCATGAGCTGTCCTTCGACGAGCTCGTCCCGAGAGCTGGGACCGAACTGGACGCGGCGCCCACTACCCGGGACGATGTGGCGATCTGGAAGTTCACCACCGGCAGCACCGGCGCACCCAAGGCCTGTGTGCACCCGACCCGATCGCCCCTGCTCAGTTTCCATTGCTACGCAAGGGGTGTGCTGGACATCGGCGCGGAAGACGTGGTGCTCGCGGTGCCCAAGCTGTTCTTCGGCTACGCCCGCGATCTGGCCGCGCTGTACCCGTTCGGTGTCGGCGGCACCGGCATCGTGTTCGCCGACCGCAGCACGCCGGAACGGATCATCGAACTGATCGAACGGCACCGGCCGACCATCCTGGTGAACGTGCCGACGATGATGAGCGCGATGGTCGCGCACGTCGAGACGACACCGGGGCCGAAACCGGACTTCAGCAGCCTCCGGTTGTGCACGTCGGCCGGCGAGGCGCTGCCGGAGCAGTTACATCGCAGGTGGGACCACACGTTCCGGGTGCCGGTACTGGACGGCATCGGATCGTCGGAGGCATACCACATCTATGTGTCCAACCGGCCGGACGCGACCCGGCCGGGTACCGCCGGCCTGCCGGTGCCGGGTTATCAGGCACGGGTCACCGATTCGGATCGGAAACCGTTGCCGGACGGGGAGATCGGCGCGCTGGAGATCACCGGGCCGACCACCGCGGTCGAGTACCACGGCGAGCCCGCGAAGTCGGCGGAGACGTTCTTCGGCGACACGGTCCGGTCCGGCGACCTGTTCAGCCGGGACACGGCGGGCTACTTCACCTACCGGGGGCGGGCCGATGACCTGTTGAAGGTGGGCGGGGTGTGGGTCGCGCCGAGCGAGATCGAGAACTGCCTGATCGACCATCCGGACGTGGTGGAGTGTGCTGTCGTCGGCTATGTGGACGATGGTCTCGTGCTGCCGAGGGCGTATGTGGTGGTGCGCGCTGACGCTGACGTGACTCCGGCGGCGTTGCGGGAGTTCGTCAAGACTCGGCTGTCACCGCACAAGTATCCGAGGGACGTGCGGTTCGTCGGTGAGCTGCCGAAGACGGGGTCCGGGAAGCTGGACCGGCGTGCGTTGAAGGGCATGTGAGGAGGAATCAACAGTGAGTCCCTTTCGCGGGTCGCCCGCGTTCACGCAGGAGTGGCAGCACTTCGATCTCGACGTCACCGATGGTGTCGCCACGGTGACGTTTTCCCGGCCGGACAAGCTCAACGCGCTGACGTTCGACACGTATGCCGATCTGCGGGACCTGTTGCACGAGTTGCCGCACCGGGGCGACGCGCGGGTCCTGGTGATCACCGGTGCCGGGCGGGGTTTCTGTTCCGGCGGTGACGTAGAGGAGATCATCGGCGAGCTGCAGAAGATGGAAACGGCGCGACTGCTGGAATTTACGCGGATGACCGGGGCGGTGGTCAAGGCGTTGCGGGAATGTCCGTTGCCGGTGATCGCCGCGGTGAACGGGATTGCGGCGGGGGCGGGTTCGGTGATCGCGCTGGCGAGTGACTTCCGGTTGCTGGCGAAGTCGGCGGCGTTCGCCTTTCTGTTCACCAGGGTTGGTCTCGCTGGTGCGGACATGGGATCGGCGTATCTGCTGCCGCGGCTGGTCGGGCTGGGCCGGGCGACAGAACTGTTGCTGCTCGGGGACAAGCTTGGTGCGGAACAGGCGGAGCGAATCGGTCTGGCTACCGGTGTCGTGGACGACGATGCCCTGATGGACACCGCGCGGTCACTTGCCCGTCGGCTCGCGGACGGGCCGGCGTTGGCCTATTCGACCACCAAGGTGCTGCTGACGCGCGAGCAGGATCTTGATCTGGGCGGGGCGATCGAGCTGGAGGCGATCACGCAGGCGTTGCTGATGACAAGTAAGGACCACCATGAGTTCTACGCGGCGTGGTCGGCCGGCCGCAGTCCGAAGTGGACCGGACGATGAGCCACGAGATCGTGAATCCGGCGGGGCTGGCCAAGCCGGTGGGATTCGCGCACGCGGTCGTCGCGGCGCCTGGCCGTACCGTCTATCTTGGCGGTCAGACGGCGCAGGACGCGGCCGGTGTGATCGTCGGCGCCACGGTCGCGGAGCAGTTCGACGTGGCGGCCGGCAATGTCGTCGCTGCCCTGGCTGGGGCCGGTGGACGGCCGGAACATCTGGTGTCGCTGATGATCTACGTGACGGACGTGCCGGGGTATCGGGCCGCGCTGCGTGCACTGGCGCCTGTCTATCGCCGGCATTTCGGGCAGCACTACCCGGCGATCGCGCTGCTCGGTGTCGCGGAACTGTTCGATCCGGCCGCGAAGGTGGAACTCGTCGGCACCGCGGTGGTGCCGTGATGGATGCGACCGGACCGATCACCTACGCACATCTGACCGAACCACAGCGGGACCTGTTGCGTACGGCGGAAACCGTTGCCGCCCAACATCTTGCGCCGATCGCGGCGGCCGGTGAGCCGGGGCGGGTGAATCGGCCGCTCGTGGCGGCGCTCGCTGAGCACGGGCTGCTCGGTCGGGTGTTCGGTGCCGGTGGGCTTGGACGTGTGTCGGCGATGGATCTGTGTCTGCTGCGGGAAGGCCTTGCCCGATACTGCACCGAGGCGGAGACGGCGTTGGCGTTGCAGGGACTCGGTGCGGTTGCGATCCTGCGGTCCGGGTGGCCGGAGGTGGTGCAGGAGTGGATACCCAGGGTCGCGGCTGGGACGGCGGTGGCGGCGTTCGCGTTGACCGAGCCGGATGCCGGGTCGGATGTGGCGGCGTTGTCGCTTGCCGCGGAGTCGGACGGCCTCGGGTACTGGCTCAGTGGCGAGAAGGTCTACATCTCCAATGCGCCGGATGCCGACATCTACACGGTCTTCGCGCGTACCACGCCCGGTGCCGGCACCCGTGGCATCACCGCGTTTGCCGTGCCCGGCAACGCGAAGGGCCTGAGCGGTGCGCCGTTGAGCTTGCTCGCGCCGCACCCGATCGGCCGGCTGACGTTCGACGGTGTGTACGTGCCGGCGTGTCAGGTGCTCGGCGAGCCGAATCGGGGGATGGCGGTCGCGATGCGCACGCTGGACCTGTTTCGGCCGAGTGTCGGGGCGTTCGCGGTGGGGATGGGGCAGGCCGCGCTGGATGCCGCTGTCGGGCACGCCGCGCGGCGGCAGGCGTTCGGGCGGCCGTTGCGGCAGTTCCAGGGGGTGTCGCATCAGCTCGCCGAGGTGGCCACCCGGTTGCAGGCGGCGCGACTGTTGGTGCACTCGGCCGCTACCGGGTATGACATCGGCGCGGGCTCGACGACGCAGGCGGCTGCGATGGCGAAGCTTTTCGGGACGGAGGCGGCGCAGTTCGCGGTGGATGTGGCCATCCAGGTGCATGGTGCGGCGGCGCTGGCCGAGGACCATCCGCTCGCCCATCTGTATCGGGAGGTCCGTGCGCCAAGGATCTATGAAGGGGCGTCGGAGATTCAGCGTGAGATCATCGCGCGGGAACTGTTCCGGGAACCCCCTGTGCACTGAGGGTTTTCGGGGGTCAGTGGTGGGTGGTGGTCGGCAGGTGGATCACGTTGTGGTGCTGGAGGTACGCGACGACGATCAGGATCAGTACGACCACCGCGATCCACCCCAGGAGGCCGAGACCCGACTTCTTCCGTGCCACCGGACCACATCCTTCCGCCCACCCGACAGTACCCTTGGCGCGTCGGCCGTCCGGTTCGGGTCCGTTTGGTGCCGCCTGTCCGTCTCGTTGGGTGGCGCCACTCCAACGGCGCCACCCGCGCGTCCGGACATCACTCGTTGGCCTCGCACGGTGGGCGCAGAGTTAAACTGGTGGCGGCTTGTCGGGTTACCCGCCCGCCGACTCGGCGCAGTGTTCACCCGTTCGCATACCGGTCGCGATCCTCGATTGTCCGACAACTGGTCCGGAAATCGGAACGCACAGTAATCACAATCGGAACAACCGGTTATCAGAAAGCTCATACCGAGCGTCGCCCGTGACGATGACGTGCGGAAACCCTGTGTCTCAGTGACTGGCCGCATCGTCCCAAAACGGATAGACCACCGTTGTCGGTAACCAACCGACCACCAGACGAAACGATTCGATCCGCCACCGGACATTCGACACGGCGTGTAACGGGGATACCGCCGCCGCCGATTCAGTCAGCAACGACGAACTGTTGCGCGTGACACCGAGGACCGGTGCCACGCCAGCCCACCCAGTTCACATTCGAGGGGCGATGTGGGGCGTCCCGCGATGGCGCACGGCCACGTGTCGGCGCGGAGGCGTACATGATCGAGGATAGTGATCAGGGCGAACAGGTGGCCCCGGGGAGTGATCGCCGAGCCGGTGGTCCGGTCGTGCACGACCGGACCGGTCGGGCCAGGTTGCGCCCGTCGCCGGACGGCCTGCACGCCCAACCCACGGTGGGGACGTGGGAACGGCAGTACCAGTTCGCCGTGGTCGGCAGCGACCTGCTGGCGACGGGGTTCGCACTGCTCATCGCGGCGACGCTGCTCGGGCACCACTTCAATGTCGGCGCCCAGTACCAACTGCTGATCTCCAGCGTTGTCACCGAAGTCGTGGTCTGCTGTTCGCTCGCGGCGTGTCGCGCGTGGCGGTCCGGGGTGCTCGGCCAGGGCGCCGAGGAGTTCCGTCGGCTCGGGCGGGCGTTGCTCACGGCGGCCGTGATCCTCGCGTTGACCGCTCTCGCGCTCGGTGATCACTATGCCCGGCCGTGGGTGTTCCTCGTGATGCCGACGATGGCGTTGTTCGCGATGCCGCAGCGGTATCTGCTCCGGCGCTACCTGCACCGCGCGCGTCGGGACGGTCGCTGCCTGCTCCCGGTGGTCGCCGCGGGCAGCCTGGAAACCGTGCACGACCTGATCATGCGTACCCGGCAGACCCCGCACATCGGCTGGAAGGTCGAGGCGGTCTGCACGGCGGACGGCAGCGCAGACGGCAGCGACACCCTGGCCGGTGTGCCGGTGATCGGGCAGCTCGCGGATCTGGCGGAGCACGTCCGCCGGGGTGGCTACCGGATCGTCGGGATCACGGCGGACCAGTACTGGACGCCACGCCGGCTGCAGCAGCTCGCCTGGGATCTCGAAGGCAGCACGGCGGAAATGGTGGTCGCGCCGGTGCTGATGGAGGTGGCGGGTCCCCGGGTGCACGTCAGCGGCGTGCTCGGGATGCCGCTGCTGCGGGTCAGCGCGCCGGTGTTCATCGGCGTGCGGCGGGTGATCAAGGAGATCTTCGACCGGGTCGCCGCGACTTCCCTCGGTGTGCTGCTGCTGCCGGCCCTCGTGGTGGTCGCGCTCCTGATCACGCTCGACAGCCGGGGCCCGGTCTTCTACCGCCAGCGCCGGATCGGCAAGGACGGCAAGCCTTTTACCATGATCAAGTTCCGCACGATGGTCGTCGACGCCGACGCGAAGCGGGTCGCCCTGCGCCTCGCCGACCAGGGTGCCGGGCCGCTGTTCAAACTGCGCGTCGACCCCAGGGTGACCCGGGTCGGCACGTGGCTGCGGCGGTACTCGGTGGACGAGCTGCCACAGCTGCTGAACGTGTTGGGCGGCACCATGTCCCTCGTCGGCCCACGCCCGCCGTTACCCGAGGAGACCGCGACCTACGGCCCGGACGTCCGCCGCCGCCTGTTGGTGAAGCCGGGCCTGACCGGCCTGTGGCAGGTCAGCGGGCGCAGCGACCTGCCGTGGGAAGAAGCGGTCCGCCTCGACCTGCGCTACGTCGAGGACTGGTCCCTCGCGATGGACGCGTTGATCCTGTGGAAGACCCTGCGCGCGGTGTTCGTCAGCGAAGGCGCGAACTGAGGGCGCCCGGCCGTGAGTCCACAGTAGACTACGAGAAAACCCCCGCGTGGTCCAACGCCAACGCGATCGCCCCGCGCAGCGCACCGTCCTGGTCGAACCGTGCCGTCACCAGCTCCGGCGGGAACGGCACGGCCTGCGCGAGGCGCCCGCGCAGCGCCGGCAGCAGCACGTCCGCCGATGCCGTGAGACCGCCGCCGACCGCGATCCGGGCCGGGTCGATCGTGATGGCCAGGTTGGCCACGTGCACCGCCAACTCGTCCAACGCCTCGCCGAGCAGCCGCCGGGCCGCCGAATCGTGGGCAGCCAGCGTGAACAACTCGGCCGCCGTACTCGGGCGGCCGAGCAGCGCCGACGCCCGCTCACCGAGCCCGCGCCCGGCCACCGCCTCCTCAAGCGACGCCGAACCGGACGCGAAACCACCGCGATCGTCGACGCCACGCAGGTTGTAGCCGATCTCGCCGGACGCCCCGTTGGCCCCGGCGACCACCCGTCCGCCAATGAGAATCGCCGCCGCCAGCCCGGTGCCGACGGTGAGGAACACGCCCGGATCGGCACCGGCCAACGCCCCCCAGCGCCACTCGGCCAGCGCGGCCGCCTTCGCATCGGTGCCGACAATTACCCCGGCCGCGGTGCGGAAGTGTGCGCTGACCGCGTCCCGCAGCCGCAGCCGTTCCCACCCGGGTACGTTGGGGGCCAACAGGATCCGCTCCGGCAGCACGATGCCGGGGCTCACCACCCCGATCGCGGCGAGACACTCCTGCCACCGTGGCCGGAACACGTCGAGCAGTTCGACGGCGGCCACCAGCGTCCGGTCCACCGCCTGCACGGCACCCGCCGTGGCATCGGTGTCGAGCCTGCGCTGTACCAACAGGTTGCCCGACCGGTCGGCGATGCCGACGGCCACTTTGGTGCCGCCGAAGTCGATGCCGAGGATCAGGTCCGACGACCGTGCCGACGACCGAGCGGCGACGCCGTCCGGTGCGGTGTCCGGTGCGGTGTCCGCCATCCCGATCGTGTCCGGCGCGGAAAGTAGATTTTCCATACTCGTAGAGATCCCCAAGGTTCTGCCCGTGGCGCAGGGCGTGCGGGAGGCGTCGCCGCCTCCCGCACGCCTGTCCACTTTTCGTGTTGCCGTACCGCGGTGGTGCCGTTCGACTGTGCCGTCTCACTGCTGCGCCAAATTCGCTCCTAGGTCTGCCGACAAGCTCGTTGCCGTCACTGGATGTGCACCACGCCGGGCGCGGTGGCCGCCCGCTGCTGGCAGCCCCGCGCCGCCGCCGTGTTCGGGGCCACGACGTCCACCTTGCCGACGTTCCACCCGGACAC
>DATBCR010000887.1:0-4511 GCA_036270375.1 Pseudonocardiaceae bacterium
CGGTCGACGCCGGTGGCGCTCAGCTGGCCGTGTATCTGCACGGCAGGCTGGTTGTCGACCTCTGGGCCGGCCAGGACCCGATCGGTGACCAGCCCTATACCGGCGACTCGGTGTCGGTCCTGATGTCGGTGTCCAAGGGCCTTGTCGCCACCTGCGTGCACCTGCTCGGCCAGCGGGGGCTGCTGGACGTCGAGGCACCGGTCGGCGAGTACTGGCCGACGTTCACCGCGAACGGCAAGGACCGGATCACCATCGCCGACCTGTTGTCGCACCGGGCCGGGCTCAACGGGTTCGACCCGGAGTCCGGCATCGGCATCGGTGAAATGCTCGACTGGGACCGCTGCGTCACGTCGCTCGGGAACATGGCGCCGCTCTGGACACCCGGCTCCGCGTACCAGTACCACCCGTTCACCCACGGCTATCTGCTCGGCGAGGTGGTGCGCCGGGTCACCGGCATCACCGTCGGGCAGTTCTTCGCCGACGAGATCGCCGGGCCGCTCGGGCTGGACCTGTGGATCGGGCTGCCGGAGTCCGAGGAGCACCGGTTCGTCCGGCAGTTCAGCGAGTGGCACCCGCACACGCTGGCCGAGGCCGCCCAGGAACTCGCGGAGAGCGGCGCCGACCCCACGTCCCGGCTCGGCCGCGCGGTGGCCAACAACACCGTGATCGGCGACGACTGCGTCGACGGCCTGAACACCCGCGCCGCGCACGTCGCGGAAGTGCCGGCGGCCGGCGGGATCGGCAACGCGCGGTCGCTCGCCAAGATGTACGCCGCCACGATCGGCGAGATCGACGGTCTCCGGCTGCTCACACCGGAAACCGTCGACCGCGCGCGCACCCCGCAGACCGACAAGCTCGGCCCACCGCCGCCGTTCGACGAGATCCCGGAGCCGCAACCGATGCGCTTCGGCCTCGGTTACGACCTGCCGCGCCCGGCGATCCCGGAATTCGGCGAGGGGTCGTTCGGCCACGCCGGTGCCGGCGGGCGGGTCGGGTTCGCGCATCCGGAGCGCGGCATCGCGGTCGGCTACACCTGCACGAACATGCTGTGGGATCCGGCCGCCGGGCCGGACGACCGCTGGATGCCGTGGACGGTGGCACTGCACGACATCGTGAACGCCACCGCCTGACAGGACAGGTCTACGCCAGTTCCTCGCCGAGCGCGGTCAACTGGTCGGCCGTGCCCTGCTCGCGCCACGCCGGTTCCTCGTAGCCGTCGAGGAACGCGCCGTGCTGCGTCAGGGTCAGGCGGGTGCCGTCGTCGATCGCGGCGAGTTCGACGCTGGTCACCGACGCGGTCGCCAGGTTCGGGCCGCTGTGCATGGTCGACGCGAAGACGATCCGCTCGTCCGGCACGATGTCCTGGAAGTGCGACTCGAACGTCAGCGGTGGCACGCCGTCGATGGTGGCCCGGACGATTTCCCGTCCACCGACGCGGAAGTCGAGTTCGTAGTGCTCGGCAGGCTTGCCGGCGAACCAGCGGGCCTTGGTGGCCTGGCCGGCCCACGCGGCGAACACGCGGTCCGGCGCGACCGGGTACGTGCGTTCGAGGGTGAACGTGGCGTGCGTGATGGTGTGGTCGGTCATGGCCTGCTCCCTGGCTCGGGTTTCGGTTGTGGCTCGGTCAGAAAGTCGCCGAGCCGGTCGAGGTGGTGTTCCCATGTGGTCCGCTGCCGGCCGAGCCAGTCCTCGGCCATCCGCAATACCGTTGGCTCGACGCGGCACGTGCGTACCCGGCCGACCTTCTCGGTCCGGACGAGCCCGCACGCTTCGAGCACCCGCAGGTGCTGCATGACGGCCGGCAGCGACATGGCGAGCGGCTCGGCGAGTTGACTCACCGAAGCCGGCCCACCGATCAGCCGCTCGACCATGTCGCGTCGGGTCTGGTCGGCCAGTGCCTGGAACACCCGGTCCAACGACCCGCCTTGGTTAGGCATGTGCTTAAGTATGCGAGCCGATCCTGGGACAGTCAAGTAGTTGCTTAACTATCAGTCCGGTCCGCCCAGCAACGGAATTCGGGTGGCGGCTACCGGACCGGCTGGCGGTCGTAGTCGGGCAGCTCGATGCCGTCGGCCTTGGCGAACTGCTTGGCGATCAGCGGCCGCATCGGCCACCGGCTCATCATGCGCATCGACACGGACCGCATCCGGATCGTCAGCGCGCTGTTCGGCGCGTAGCCGCCGACGCCACCGGGTGGGAGTTGCTGGCTGTGCGTGACGTATGGCCGCATGATCTCCTCGTAGCGCTCGAACGCGACGGCGTAATCCCCTTGTGCGGCAGCGAGTTCACCGGCCAGCACGTACGCGCCGACGAGCGCGAGACTGGTGCCGAGCCCGGTCAGCGGTGTCGGGCAGTAGCCCGCGTCGCCGACCAGCGCGACCCGGCCGCGCGACCAGCTGTCCATGTGCACCTGGCCCATCCAGTCGAACGCGAAGTCCGGCGCGGTGCGCATGGCGTCCAACAGTTGCGGCACCCGCCAGCCGACGCCCGCGAAGCGCTGCGCCAGGATTTCCTGCTGCCTTGCGATGTCGCGGCGGTCGATGAGGATCGGACCGGAGCGGAAACTGAGCCCTGCCTTGGCTTCGTTCGCCAGCCGACCCGGGCGCACCGACGCGACGAGGCCGCCCGGCGCGTTGAACATGAGGAACCAGCCGTCCAGATCGAAGTCGGCCGGCGTGGTGAACCACGCGGTGTAGCAGCCGAGTGGGCGGAAATAGCTGGACCCCGAACCGAACGCGAGGGTGCGGACCGCCGAGTGCAGGCCGTCGGCGCCGAACACCAGGTCGAACCGGCGCGGCGCGGCCTTCTCGAAGGTCACGCCGACGCCGTCGCCGTCCTGCTGGATGGCGGTGATCGTGTCGTCGAACAGGTATTCGGTGGTGGGGCGGCTGGCTTGGTAGAACACCTGGCAGAGATCGCCGCGCAGCACCTCGATCTCGGAGACGATCCCCTCGCCGCCGAACATGTCGGCCGGCATGCTCGCGGCGACCCGGCCGTCCGGCTTGACGAACGCGATGCCGCGCTGGTCGAGGCTGACCTCGCGGACCTGGTCCATCAGGCCCATCCGCTCGACGACGGTGCGGCCGGCGCCGCGCAGGTCGACGGTCTGGCCGCCGGGCCGGGGCGCGGGGGCGCGCTCGACGACGGTCGTGGTGAAGCCCCGCTGGGACAGCCAGTACGCGAGGGCCGGGCCGCCGATGCTGGCGCCGGAGATCAGGACGGTGGTGTTTCGCATGACACCGAGCGTACATCGTACATTGACTGTACTAGTGCACTACAGCAGTATCCTCATCGCACTAGTACACAGGAGGCCCGGTGAACCGAGCTGATGATCCGCCCTACGCCCGGATCGTCGCCGAACTGCGGGACCGGATCGAGACGGGTGCGTTGGCCCCCGGCGACCGGGTGCCGTCCACCCGCGAGATCACCCGGCAGTGGGGCGTCGCGATGGCCACCGCGACCAAGGCGCTCACCACGCTGCGCCAGCTCGGCCTCGTCCGGGCCGTGTCGGGTGTCGGCACCGTTGTCGAAGCAGTAGACCAAGCGGCGCCCGCGCACGTGCCACGACGGCCGCCGGCTGATTCGGCGGTGAAGGCCGAGCGAATCGTGACGGCGGCGATCGCGGTCGCGGACGCGGAAGGCCTTGCCGCGGTGTCGATGCGCCGGATCGCCACGGAGATCGGGGTGGCCACGATGTCGCTGTACCGGCACGTGGCCGACAAGGACGGCCTTGTGCTGCAGATGATGGACGCGGTGTTGCGGGAATTCCGTATCCCGGATGACGCGCCGCACGGTTGGCGGGCACGGCTGGAACTGGCCGGGCGGATGCTGTGGGCCACGTTCGTACGGCATCCGTGGCTGGCGCCCGCGCTGTCGCTGACCCGGCCACAGCCGATCGCAGGCGGCATGGCGTACACGGAGTGGGTGCTCGGCGCGCTGGACGAGACGGGGCTGGACATCGGCACGATCTTCACGGCGCACATCACGATGTTCAACTACGTCCGGGGCACCGCGTTCAACCTCGAACTGGAGGCGGAAGCGGAGGCGGCGACCGGCATGGACAACGAGGAGTGGATGAACACCCAGCAGGCGACCATGCTGTCGATCCTTGCCACCGGCGACTTCCCGATGTTCGCGCGCCTGTTGGACAACGAGTACGACTTCGACCTGGGTGTGCTGTTCGAGTTCGGGCTGCAGCGGATGCTCGACGGCCTCGAAATACTCGTCAACGGGGGTCCTGTCAGCCCGCCGCCAGCTCCCCCGGTGTGATGCCGGCCAGTCTGCGCATTTCGCGGGTCATGTGGGGCTGGTCGGCGTAGCCGGCGGCGATCGCGACGTCGGCCGCTCGATGTGTCGGGTCGTACAGGCGGCGCATGGCTCGGCCGAGGCGGAGGACGCTGGTCAACGTCTTCGGGCCGTAGCCGACGGCGGTGACGAAGCGGCGGCGGAACTGCCGCTCGGACAGGCCGAACCGGTCCGCCACGTCGGGTATCGGTGGTGGCCGCTGTGTG
>DATBCR010000888.1:0-4992 GCA_036270375.1 Pseudonocardiaceae bacterium
TCTTGTCTACGTATCATCCCGATGGCTTTCCCGATGTCGCTTGAGCAGCCGTGCAACCATTCGAATGCTGACGACACGCACGGGATCCAGCTACGTCCCGCGCGTGTCACCGCCGTCAGTCGGCCTGGCGGACCGCACGGACAAGAGCGGTCAGCAGTGCATGTGCGATCAGATTCAGCACCGGGCCGACGCCGGGGGCGGTCGTGGTCAGCGACCACCGGATCGTGGTGCGGCCGGCGTGTTCGGCCAGTTCCACCGTGCCCGCGTAGCCGGGCAGCGGCACACCGGACAGCGCCCGGTAGGCGAGGCGCCGGTTCGGCTCGAACCCGGTGATCTCCTCCCGGATCCGCACCGCAGGCCCCCGGATCGCCCGGATCGCACCGACGCCGTTGGCGGTGGGCTCGCCGTCTCGCTCCATCGCCACCGACACGCCGGGACCCCAGGCGGCCATGCCCACGTGGTCGGCGACCACCCGCCACACCGTGCTCGCCGGCGTGTCGACCTGTCGGACCGCTTGTCCTCGCGCCATGCGCCAGCACATTACCAGCCGGTAGCAACTAGCCTTGGTCGATGTCCGACACGCCCGGAAGCGATCAGGTCGCGATCATCGGTGCCGGATTTGCCGGGTTGTGTATGGCGATCCGGCTGACCGGGGCCCGCATCCCGTTCACCGTCTACGAGAAGGCCGACGACATCGGCGGTGTCTGGCGCGACAACACCTACCCGGGTGCCGGCTGTGACGTGCCGTCCGCGCTCTACTCCTACTCCTTCGCCGTCAACCAGCGCTGGAGCCGCGCCTTCCCGCTCCAGGACGAGATCCTCGACTACCTGCGTGGCTGCGTCGACCGCTACGGACTGCGCCCCAACCTGCGTTTCGGCACCGAGATCGCGGGCGCGCGGTACGACGAACAGGCCGGTATCTGGCGGCTGACGGCGACCGACGGGCGCGAGTTCACCGCCCGAATCCTTGTGCCCGCCGTCGGGCAGCTCAACCGGCCGAAATGGCCCGACCTACCCGGCCAGGACACCTTCCTCGGCACCGCATTCCACTCCGCCCGCTGGCAACACGACCACGACTCGACCGGCAAGACCGTCGCCGTGATCGGTACCGGGCCGAGTGCCGCCCAGTTCATTCCGCACCTGGCTGCCGACGCCCGCACCCTGTACGTCTTCCAGCGGTCCGCCAACTGGGTGCTGCCCAAGTGGGACTACCGCTTCGGCACCGGGCACCGGCTGCTGTTCCGCAGCGTGATCGGCCGGCTCGCGTTGCGCGGACTGTGGTTCTGCTTCGGCGACTTCGTGCTCTACGCGGCGGTGCGCGGCCGCCGGCTCGGGCGCGTGGTCGACTTCCTGTGCCACCGCCAGCTCCGCACCCAGATCGCCGACGAGAGCCTGCGCGCCAAGCTCACCCCGGACTTTCCGGCCGGCTGCAAGCGAATCCTTATCTCCGACGACTACTTCCCAGCGCTGGCAAGGGACAACGTCGAAGTCATCACCGAGCCGATCGCCGAGATCACGCCGGACGGGCTGCGCACCACCGACGGCCGCACGGTCACCGTGGACACCATCGTCTACGGCACCGGCTTCACCGCGACCGAATTCCTCGCCCCGATGGAGATCGTCGGCCGCACCGGTCGCCGGCTGCGCGCGGACGCGTGGGCCGACGGTGCCTCCGCGTATTTGGGCATGACCGTGCCCGAGTTCCCGAACCTGTTCCTGCTCTACGGCCCGAACACCAACCTTGGCAACAACTCCGTCGTCGTCATGATCGAGGCCCAGGTGCGGTACGTGCTGGCGTGCGTGCGGCGCCTGCGCGGTGCCGGCGAACTGGAGGTCGACCCGGCCGTCTTCGCCCGCTACCAGGCCGAACTGGCCGCCGCGCTGCACGACACGGTGTGGGAGGCGGGCTGCACGAGCTGGTACAAGACCGAATCCGGTCGTGTCACGAACAACTGGCCTGGCCGCGTCATCGGCTACCGCGGCCGCACCCGCTGCCCGACCGCGACGGACTTCGTGCTGACCGGGCGGCCACGACACGAACGGGATACGGTCGCCGGACAACCGGAATCGATGGGGTGAGCGCTGGTGGCGGACACGGCCGACGTCGTGGTGATCGGGATGGGACCGGGCGGTGAGCATCTCGCCGGGAAACTGGCCGAGGCCGGGCTCGACGTGGTGGGCGTTGACCAGCGCCTCCTCGGCGGCGAATGCCCGTACTACGGCTGCATTCCGAGCAAGATGATCATCCGCGCCGCCAACAGCCTTGCCGAAGGCAGGCGGGTGTCGACGCTGGCCGGGCACGGTTCGGTCGAGCCGGACTTCGCCCCGGTCGCCGCGCGGATCCGCACCGAGGCCACCGACAACTGGGACGACGCGGTCGCCGTCGACCGGTTCACCGCGAAGGGCGGCCGGTTCATCCGCGGCCACGGCCGGCTCACCGGACCGCACTCGGTCATGGTGTCCAGCGACGGCAACGAGATCGAGCTGACCGCACGCCGGGCCATCGTGCTCAATCCGGGCACCGATCCCGCCGTACCACCGATTCCCGGGCTCGGGGATAGTCCTTATTGGACCAACCGCGACATCCTCACCGTCGAGAAGGCACCCGACTCGCTGATCGTGCTCGGCGGCGGCGCGATCGGTTGCGAACTGGCACAGGCGTTCCGCCGGTTCGGCACCCGTGTGAGCGTGGTCGGCAGCGCGCCCCGGCTGATGCCGTACGAGGAACCGGAGTCCAGCGCCGTCGTCGAGGCCGCGTTCGCCGAGGACGGCATCGAGGTGCACACGGGTGTCACCGTCACGGCCGTGCGTTACAACGACGGCTTCACGTGCGAGTTCGACGGCGGCCAAGTCGACGGCCAGCACCTGCTGGTGGCCACCGGCCGGCGGACCAACCTGGATCGTCTTGGCCTCGACTCGATCGGCCTCGATCCGGCCGCCCGCCACGTCGACCCGGACGAGCACCTGCGGATCGCGGACGGCGTGTGGGCGATCGGCGACATCACCGGCAAGGGCGCCTTCACGCACATGTCCATGTACCAGGCCGAGATCGCCGTTCGCGACATCCTCGGCGAACCGGGCCACGGCGCCGAGTACCACGCCGTGCCTCGGGTCACGTTTACCGATCCGGAGGTCGGCTCGGTCGGCATCACCGAGGCGCAGGCCCGTGCGCGTGGGCTCAACGTCCGGGTCGGCGCGGCGCAGATCCCGCACTCGTCCCGTGGCTTCATCCACAAGGCGGGCAACTCGGGTCACATCAAGCTCGTCGAGGACGCCGACCGCGGTGTGCTCGTCGGCGCGAGTTCGGCCGGGCCGACCGGCGGTGAGGTGCTGTCGGCGCTGGTCGTCGCCGTGCACGCGGAGGTGCCGACGGACCGGCTCAAGCAGTTGATCTACGCCTATCCGACGTTCCACCGTGCCATCGAGGCCGCGCTGGCGAACCTCGGCTGACAACAGGACCGAGTCAGCCGGTCGCCCTGCTCGTGCCGAACATCTCGTCCAGCGTGACCGGCGTCAGGTCGCGCTGCCTGATCAGCGCCATGATCTGGTCGAACAGGCCGAGCACGGTCGGATGGTTCGCGTGCCCGAGCATGATCACACCCGGCTTCAGGTACAGCTGCGCCTGGCTGATCAGGAACTCCGGCGTGATCACCTCGGAGTCGCTGTACGAGCCGTCCCACATCACGGCCTTCGTGTAGCCGAGGGTGCCGGCCACGCCGTCCACGTGTGGGTTGTGGAAGCCGAACGGCGGGCGGTAGTACGGCCGGGTCGTGATGCCGAACGTCCTGTTCACCCAGTGCTCGTTGCGTTCCAGCTCCGCGGTGATCTGCGCGTCGGTCATCTGCCGCATGTCCTTGTGGCTGAACGTATGGTTGATGATCTGCACCTGCTGCCGCTCGATCAGCGGCTTGAGCGTGTCCGCCTGCGGTGCCCAACTGCTGGCGTACGTGCCGTTCGGGCTGAACGTGATGTGGATTCCGGTGCGCCGCACGAAGTTCACGTACCCGGCGACGCAGTCCTTGCAGAAGCCGTCGTCGATGGTGAGGCAGAACTTGCGGCTGCCGGCGACGCCGTGGCGGATCGTGGTGGCCGGGCCGGGGTGCGCCGCCGGGATCGGGGGCAGCGGCGGGGTCGCGGGCGTCGTGTTCAGCGGCTGAAGCGCCTGCGTCGCCGGCCCGGCTGCTGTGTTCGGCGAAGCGCACCCGGACAGTGTGGCGGCGAGGCCGACGCCGAGCAGGCCGATGAACGTGCGGCGGTCATGGTGGTGCGCGGGGCAGGACACATCGCCGGAAGGTAGAGGTTTTCCTGAAAGATCGCTGTGAGTTGGCTGAAGATTTTTTAGCTTCGTCCTCGTGATGATCGTCACGTAGGCACTGATCAGACAGGTCGGCCCGCCGAGGATCCCGGCGGGCCGACCTGGTGACTGTCGTTGCGAAACTACCCGATCGTGTACTGGTAGGGGAGACCGACGAGCTCGTTCGCGTTGGGCTCGGTCGGCGCTGGGTCACTGAAGTTGATGTCGTTCACTATCGCGGTGCTGCCGACGACCAACTGGTCGACGTACAGCGTGCCCGACACGACTGTGCCCTTCGGGCCGCTCGGCGTGATGGTCACCGGGATGGTGGCCGTCTGGCCGGGCTGCACGGTGACCAGGCTCAGCGCGCCGACCGTGGCCAGCGAGCCCTGCCACAGGTCGGTCGCAGGCGAGCTGACCGCCGGGTCGAACGCCTTGGACAGGGTGACCAGGTCGAAGCTGACCGAACCGGCCGCGCCGCCACCGGCCGGGGTCGGGCCGACCTCCGACGGCGCGACGGCCCAGAGACCGGACGCCAGCGGATTCCCGTGCACCGCACCGATCGCGGTCATGCCGTTGACGATGGACGGCAGGTCGGGGTCGCCGGCCTCCGGTCCGAAGTCGAACATCGTCGGCTGCGTCGCCGTCCCGATCACCGCGACGGCACTGGTCTCCGACGGCACCAGCCATGACGGCGA
>DATBCR010000889.1:0-6900 GCA_036270375.1 Pseudonocardiaceae bacterium
CGTCCTATCCACGGCCGGCAACGTCGGCGGCATCATCACGCAGGCGGTCAGCGTGGTGATGGACCTGGAGAAGATGATCGTCCCGCCGACATCGTTCGCCACCATCGGCGGCGCGGTTGCCTCGGCCAACACCGTGATGCAGGGCCACCAGGTCACCGCGCTGCAATCGCTGCTCAAACTGCTGCAGGACGTCACCGGCCTGGTGAAGAAGGTCGCTGCCGAGTACAACGCGGCCGACCAGGCGGTGTCCCAGGGCTACGGCGGCCAGGGCCTCACGCCCGGCACGACCGCCGCGAGCGGCCTGTGGTCGTCAACGGCCGGCGCGCAGCTCGCCAACACCGCGATCTCCGCCAGCCTCGGCGGTCCCGGCCAGCCCCAGTCCGTGACGAACGTGGTCGGCTACCTCAACCAGGTCGGTCTCGGCCAGCAGGGTGCCGCCACCGTGCCGACCGGCAGCACCGCCCAGTTCACCAGTTGGCTCGACGCCAGCCCGAACAATCAGGCCCAGCTGGGCGTGATCGGCGTCTACTCGGGTGTGGCGCGCGGATTCGGTGACGTGCCGGGCGGTGTCGTCAACGGGGACATGGTGATCATCGATCCCGGCTCGGCGAGCGGCGTGGTCGGTGCCAGTGATCCGGGCATGATGCTCGGCATCATCGGCAACTCCAACCAGCTCTACAACAACGGCCTGCTGCAGCCGAACTTCGGCGGGCTGGCCACCCTGCGGGTGTACCGCCCGATGACGATGTCCGTGTAAGGGGTGGTGGCGTGTCCGACTTCTTCCCGCCTTCGGCTGCCATGGACGCCACCGCGTCCTCCGGTGGCCCGGGTACGTTCCTGTTCCAGATCGTGACGGGGCAGCCGCAGCAGATCGCGCAGCACTCCACGGACCTGCTGTCGAAGGCGACGCAGTTCATCTCGATGGCCACCCAGTTGGAAAAGGCGAGCCAGCAGCTCAGCTCGCTGTGGTCCGGTCAGGCGTCGCACTCGGCGGTGCAGAAGATCACCGGTTCGATCCAGTCGTTCCAGAAGATCATCCAGGTGATCCAGAACGGCGCCAAGCTGCTCGGCGTGTCCGCGACCCTCGTGACCGCCGCGCAGACCGCCTACAAAGGCGTTGTGGGGGCGGTGAATCCGACCGTCGCGGGGCTGATGTCGAACCCGTGGACCTACGGCGCGGCGGTGTCGCTGTCCACCGCGACGAGCGCGTCGCTGCGGGCGTTCATCACGTCCGTCCAGGGCCTGCTGCAGACGCTCGGCGTGGCAAGGCTCGGCACCGAGATCGCCTCGCTGGTCACCATCATCACCGAGATCGAGCAGTTGGTGAAGGGCACCGGCGGCTCGACCGCGACCAGCGGTTCGTCACCGAGCAACCTGACCGTCGGCTCGACGCCGATCGGCATGCCGGTGGCGCCCGCGCAGGTGGCCAGCGCGTCCGGCCAGCAGGCGATCCAGGGCGGCATCACGAACTACACACCGCCCGCGCTGGCCGGCTTCACGCCGGCCGCGCCGGGTACCGGTGCCGGTGCCGCACTTGGCCAGCTCAACCAGTTCGGCGTGCCTAGCGCGAGCGCGGCGACCAGCCCGGGCGGTGTCGGCTCCCCGGGTGGTGTGCCGGCCGGCAATTACCCAGGAGTTCCGGGCGGTGTCGGCTCGCCGGGCGTTCCCGCCGGCAGTTACCCCAGCCTGCCGAACACGGGCGGCGTTCCGGGCGGCGCGAACACCGGTGCGCCCGGAACGTTTCCCGGTGGCACGCCCAGCATCAACCCGTCCAACAGCTGGATCGCGGTCGACCCGTCGCAGCAAGCCGCCGCGGCCGGCACGCCGGCCGCACCCGCGGGCGGCACGGCGCCGAGCGGTGCGGTGCCGTCGGGTCACGACGTGTCGGTGACCACCACCGACCACGGCATCACCACCACGGTCACGGTGCCGGCTGGGCAGGCGGCGAACATCGACCTGAACATGACGGTCAATAACGACCACCTCAGCGAGCACCTGAACATCGGTGCCGACGGTTCGGTGAAGGTGACCTGATATGACCACCATGTCGCAGGATTCCGGCGTCGTAGACATGTCGGGCGTAGTCAGCTCGATACTGCAGACCTATCAGAACGCCGTTGCCGGCTATCAGAAGATGATCACCGCTGATCCGGACGCCCTGCAGTCCTTGTCGACCAGCTACACCGACCAGGTCACCAAGCTGGGTGCGGTGTCCAGCGATCTCGGCCAGCAGACCAACACCCTGTCCAGCACCTGGACGGGCAGCGCGTACCAGGCGTTCCGCACCGCGTCCGGCCAGCTCGGCGGGCAGGTGGATGCGATCGCGCATGTGCTCGGCCAGGAGGCGCAGCGACTGTCGGCGGCGTCGTCGCTGCTGCGCGCCGGAATGTCCCAGATGGACAGTGTGATCAAGCAGTTCCAGCAGTACTCCCAGATGCTGATCGCCGAGGCGAAGAACGCGGCGGCCTCCGCGGCCGGCGCGTTCGTCAACGCGGCGCAGCAGTTGGGCAATTCGTCGGTGACCGCGGCGAAGAACCTGGTCGACCAGGTCGGCACGGCACTCGCCGGTCTGTACGGCACCGGCGCGGCCGGTGAGGCCGCCGCGACGGGTCCCGAGAGCAAGCACGGCGGTTCCAGCGAGTTCGATCAGAACAAGCTCGTCAAGCGGCAGCTGGCCGACCAGCCGTGGTTCAAGGACTGGTACAAGAAGACGTACGGCAAGGCCCCGGACCCGGACCACCTGCGGTTCGGGGCGTTGAACTGGTTCAGCAGCAGCAATCCGCTGGACGGCCGGCGCCGCCCGCAGTCGGCGCCGTTTTCGACGTTCACGAACTCGGGCTGGTACAAGCTGACCAGCGACGGCCTCCAGTCGGCCGGTACGCCACTGAAGGCGAACACGCCGTTCGGCTCGCTGGCCGGACCGGGTGAGGACGCGTCGACGGCGGCGAAACTGATGCACGACACCAAAATCACCCTCGGCAGCACAGGCACCCAGACGCTCAGCGATCACACGCTTTTCGACGACAAGGCGGAGGGCAGCGTCGATACCGGCTACGGCACCCTGGGTGGCAAGGCCGAGGTCAACGGCGGCCTGCAGGTCACCGGTGACGCCAATGCGACCATCTACGGCAACCAGCTGCAGGCTGGCGGTGACATCAAGGCGACCGTGTTCGACGCCAACGCGTCCGGCGCGTACACGGCGGGGCCGCTTTCCCTTGCCGGCAAGGGCGACGCCTACGTCGGCGCGGACCTCAGCGGGCACGGCAGCGTCGGGCTGACCGGGGTTTCCGCACACGTCAACGCCTTCGCCGGTGCCGAGGCCAAAGCAAACTTCAACGCGGACGTGGCCGGCGTTGGTGTCGGCGTGTCCGCTTCGGCCCAAGCCGGTATCGGCGCCCAGTTCGACGGGCAGCTCACCATGAACAACTGGCACCTGATCGGGAACCTGAAGGCGGGCGTCGCGGTCGGGGTCGGCGGCAGTGTCGGCGGCAGCATCGACGTCGACCTGCCGAAGGTGGTGCACAACGTCGGGGAGTACGGCGGCGCGGCGGTGAACTACGTCGAGGGTGCGGCCAGCTCGGTCTACAACGCGGCCGGTCAGGCGGCGACCGCCCTCGGTAACGCCTTCAGCCAGGCGCCCCCCTATCTTGGGCCGTGACGGTTCAATTACGGTGACAGCACAGTCGCCTGACAGCACCGTCGTCGCCCACGTGAGGAGTTCACCGTGACCGGTGGTCCGGTCGGAACCGGCGGGACCGAAGCCGGGCGGATCGGTGTTCCGCTCGGCTTCGACGTGCCCGCCGGCTGGCACGCGGTGGACCCGGCGTCGGTCGGCGCGGCGCACGCGGCGTTCGTGCTGGTGCGTGATTCCGTGCCCAGCGGGGATTTCACCCCGAACATCACCATCGGCGTCGACCGCCGCGAGGAACCGGGCGAGGTGGCCGAACTCGCGGACGAGTCCGTCGACCGCCTGTCCGATGCCGTGGCCAGGATCGACGTGATCGACCGGCAGACGGTGGGCGACGACACCGCGCCCGCCATCACGCAGGTGCTGCGGATGCGCACGAAACCCGGCCCGGCCGGCCCGGGACGGGAACTGGTGCAGTCCCAGGTACACCTGGTCATCCCACTCGACGACGCGCCGGACGACCGGTTGATCGTCGAGCTGGCATGCACCTGCCTGCCGACCCAGACCGATGCGGTCATCCCGGACTTCCAGCGGCTGGTGGCCAGTTTCCACATCCGGGAAAGAGAAGGAACACAATGAATCCTGAGATGGACGTGGACGTCGCCGGCCTGTTGGACCGGGTCCGCCAGCAGACCGACCAGGTGCAGCGCATCCAGCGGAGCGTGGAGGCCATGCTGGTCAAGGGAAGCTCGCGCAACAGCGAGGTGACCGTGACCGTCCAGGGCACCGGCCGCTTCACCGAGATCACCATCGACCCGGAGACGATGCGCCGCTTCAACGCCCGCGATCTCGGCGACATCGTGCTGGAGGCGGTCAACGACGGCCTGCGCAAACTCGCCGAGGCCAGCTCCGCCCGGTTCGCGCCGGTGATCGAGGCGGCCAACCGGATCGAAGGCCCGTGAGCGAGCTTGCGAGCGAACCATGTCACAGGCGCGTTCGCGAATGCGGCTGACGAGCGCCAGCGAGGAAGTTGCGTGAGCTTTATTCCTGGAGTGTCGCGATGACGATGTCCCAGTCGCCCGTCACGCCGTCGGCGGGGAGTGTCGCGCTGCCCGGTGTCGCCGGTGTCGCGCCGACCTGCCGGGTCACGGTGGTCACGCCGTACGCCCGGGTGGACGTGGCGCTGCCCGTGCAGGCCACGCTGGCCGAGCTGATCCCGCAGCTGATCCGGTTGTCGGGCGCGGAAGGCCAGGCGTCCGCGGAGAATCCGGGTTGGGTGCTGTCCCGGCTCGGTGGCGCGCCGCTGGCGATCGGGATGACCGTGACCGGGTCCGGCATTCGCGACGGTGACGTGCTCTACCTCAACCCGCGTGAACGGCACGCCGTGCCGCTGCTGTTCGACGACGTGATCGACGCCATCGCGAGCGCCGCCGAGAGCCGGACCGGCGCGTGGGGCCCGAAAGTGGCCTACCGCCTCGGTGTCACCGCGATGGCCGCGATCTTCGTCGGCGCCACCCTGCTGTTGCTGCGTGGCCTGTGGGGCGAGGCGCTGGCACCGATCGGCGTCGGCGCGTTCGCGGTGCTGCTGCTGCTCGGCGCCGGTGCGCTCGGCCGGGCCTACGCGGACGTCGAGGCGGGCGCGGTGTGTGCGGCGGCCGGGCTGCCGGCGGCGCTGCTGGCCGGGATGACCGTGCCACCACCACATGTCGTGTCGTTGGCGGCCGGGCAGCTCGGTTTCGGGCTTGCGGCGCTGACGGTCTACGGCGTGCTGGTGGTCGTGGTGCTCGGCGCCCGGCTGGCGTGGTTCCTGTGCGTGACCGTCGCGGCCGCGATCGGTGCCATCGCAACGGCCGTGGTGCTGCTGGCCGGTTCGCGCCCGGTCGGATCGGCCGGTGTGACCGCCGTGCTGGTGACCGCGCTGGCCATGTTCGCGCCGATGATCTCGTTGCGGCTGGCCAGGTTGCCGCTGCCCAAGGTGCCGGCGGACATGGATTCCTTCCGGGCCGGCGAACAGGCCACCATGGGCCAGGCCGTGCTCGACCAGACGTCCGCCGCGGCCGGCATTCTGACGGGCCTGCTCGGCTCGTTCGGCCTCGTGGTGTTCGGCTCGGTCGTGGTGCTGCTGCGCGGTGATTCGCCGTGGCAGGCCGGGTTGGCCGGGGTGCTCGGCGTGGTGTGGCTGCTGCGGTCGCGCTCGTACGCCGGGTCGGCGCAGCGGACCGTGCTGGTCGCGGTCGGCGTCCTCGTGCTGGCCTGGCTCGGCGGCTGGCTGGCCAACAACGGCAGCCCGTCGACCGTTGTGGTGGCCGCCGTGGCGCTGGCCGGTGCAGGCGTCGTCTGCCTGCTGTACGCGAACCGGGTGGTGCACGGGCGCCGTTCGCCGTACTGGTCCCGGTTGCTGGATGTGGCCGAATTCCTCAGCCTGATGGCGATGGTGCCGGTCACCGGCATGGTGATCGGGCTCTACGACGCCATCCGCGGCGTGCTCTAACCCTTGGGCAGTGCCAGCGGCAGCGTGTCCAGCACCGATTCGCCGTGCCTTCCGTTGCGCGCCAGCAGTGACACGCCGCCAAGCGCGCGGCCGATCTGTTTGGCGGTGGGGATGCGGGCCGTCGGGTGCACGCCGATCCGCACCAGCCCGTGGCCGCGCAGCTGGCCCCGGTCGGTGCGACGCAGCGTGTAGCTGGTGCACGTGAACGCGGCCTGCGGGGTCCACCGGCCGAGCAGCGCGAGCCCGGCGCGCTCGTACCGCGGCACGTAGCTGATCTGGCGCAGCGAGCCGATCGACCAGCCCTGCCAGGTCTCCTTGACCGCCACCTGCGCGCCGCCGCCGAGCCCGGCATGGTCGGAACCCAGCGCCACCAACAACTCCTGGCGCAGCTCCGGCTCGTCGAGCACCACCCCCGCGTAGCCGGCACCGGCCAGCCGGCCGACGAGGGCCAGCGCCGCGCTCGCGGTCGCCTTTGAAGCGCCAACCTCGCCGCCGCCCCGCGCCAGCGCCGCCGCCGGTGCGTCCGCCTCTCGGTAGCGCAGTGCCAGCCAGTGCACCCGTAGCGGCTCCAGGTCCCGCTGGTCGCCGTAGTAGCGCGCCCTCGGCGGGCTCGGCAGTGCCCACACCACCACTTCCGCGCCGGCCAACCGGAGATCGGGACGTTCGAACGCGTCGACGAGGATGTCGACCAACGCGACCTCGTTCGGGCTGGCGGCCGGTGTCAGCCGCACGACGGCGGTCAGCGAGTCACCGAGATCCGCGAGGCCGACCCGGTTGCCCG
>DATBCR010000890.1:0-2561 GCA_036270375.1 Pseudonocardiaceae bacterium
GATCTCCGGCACGGTCGCGTCGTCGACGACGTCCGGCCCGAAGTACACGTGCCATGCGGTGTCCGTCGGGAACGCGCGCAGGTCGTAGTCGGCGCTCCCGATCTGTTCCACCACGATCGGTTCCAACGCGAGGATCGCGGACGCCAGGTACGGCGCTTGCCGCGCGGTCCACACCCGCGCGGCGGCCCACTTCTGCCGCTGGGCAACGGTCAGCGCGTCGATCCGGCGCAGGCGCAGTGTCATGTCGAACCGATCACCGCCCGTCCCCCTGATCACCGAGCAGGCCGGCCGCCCGCAGCACCGGGGTCAGCCCGAGCACCTCCGGCGGCAGCGCGGCACCGGCTGGTCGTGCCGCGGCAAGTGACTGCGCGACAAGCGTTGCGACGTCGGGTGCCGGCGCGGTCGCCTTGGCGAGCACCCGCCAGGCCGCCGTCCACGACTCCGCGTCGCCGTGCGCGATCGCCACCGACGCGACCGCCGTCAGCACGGCGAACGCCCGGTCACTACGCTCCGGCAGTTCGAACGAATCCGGGTCGGCGAGCACCGCCTCCGGGTCCGGCAGGTCGGCATTGGCAAGCCACGACAGGAATTCGATGGCAGCACCCTCACCGACCGAGCCGGCCACGAGCGCCGCCCGCACGTCCTCGTCCGCGCCCGCCGTGTCGCACATGCCGAGCAGCACCGCGACCGTCTCCCAGCTGCGTGGGCTCGGCCAGCCGCGACCCGCGTGCGCCGCGACCGTCGGCACCTGCAACACCAAGGCGGGCCGGACTTTCAGGAACGCGGCGACGGTGGCTCGGGCAGTGGCCAGCCGGGCCGGGTCCGGCCGGGTGTGGCGGTTGGCGACCGGCGGCGGGAAGCCCATCGCGAGCCCGTCCGCGACCGCCGCCGCGTCCACCGGCCAGTCCAGGTGCACAAGGCGATTCGCCAGCGGCGGCGTCAGGTCCCAGCCGTCCGCGGCCTGTTCCGGCGGATTCGCCGCGGCCACCACCCGCACGCCCGGCGGCAGCGCGAGATCCCCGACCACCCGTTCCAGCACGATCCGCAGCATCGCCGCCTGCACGGCAGGCGGCGCGGTGGTCAACTCGTCCAGGAACAGCACGCCGTGCCCGGCGTCGGCGAGGCGACGCGCCCAGCTCGGCGGTGCCAGCCGCACGCCGTCGCCGACAACCACCGGCAGGCCCGCGAAGTCGGTCGGCTCACGGATCGAACCGACCACCACCTCGACCGGCCAGCCGAGCGACTCGCCGAGCGCACGCACCACCGATGTCTTGCCGGTACCAGGACTGCCCCACAACAGGACCGGGACGCCGGCCGTCACGGACATGACCAACGCCTGGTGTGCTACCGAAGTCTGGATGGTGGTCGCCCCCTAGCTCCACCGTCCAGTCTTCCCGATCGACAGCGGTGCCCGCCACCACGAATACCGTACGTAGGCTGGTCCTGTTCGCACGGATGTCGGCGAGTGACTACGGGGGTGCACAGCGTGGACAACACCATCCTGAACGAGGCGTACGAACGGTTGCGGGACACCGGGCCGGAGTGGGGCGAGAACCGGCTGACCAACCACGGCCCGATGGCGGCCGAGGTGTTGGTCCGGCGTGGCCACGAAAGCCAGGTGCACCGCTGGGTGGACGCCTACCTGCGCCGGCTGGACGAACTGCCGGCGCCGGTAAGCGTGATCACCGACGACACGTGGCGCACCGCGCTGGGCGACGGGCGGCGGATCGGTGACTGGACGGCGTACCTGCGGCGACAGCTCGCCGAGGCGCCGTGGCGGGACGTGCTGCGGACCTGGTGGCCTCGACTGCTGCCGGGCATCGTGGCCGGCACCACGCACGGCGTGATCCGGGTCGGGCACGCCGTGCGCACGCTGCTCGCCGGTGACGACGACCATCCTGTGTTGGGGGAACTGGCCAACGGCCTGGCTTTCTGGGCCGCCGGCGCGCTCGCCGTGCCGGGCACGGTGGCCCCCACTGGGACACTGCACCCGGCCGACGCGGTGGCCGCGCTGCCCCGGATCGCCAGCCAGCGCGGCACGGTGGCGACCCGGTTCGGCCAGTTCGCGGACCTGCCCGACTGGTCCGGGTCGCTGGCGGCGCTGCGTGCGCCGGATGGTCCGCAGGACGCGCACAACCAGCTCACCGAGCTGATTTCCGTTGCCACGGTGCACTATCTGGGCCACGGCCAGGCGAGCCCCGTGCTGCTGGTGCACGCGGCGACCGCGCCGAACGCCGTGCTGTGCGCGCTGCCGGCGCTGCCGCAGGCAATGTGGGCGCCCAGCCTGGCCGCGGTGTGGTCGGCGAGCGCGGCGATCGTGACCGCGTACGCGCCCGCGCTGCCCGCTCCGCGCACCGAACTGCCGGTCGTCGAGCCGGGCCCGGACGCGGTCGCGGAGACGATCGACCGGGCCGCCGCGCACGGCGACGAGCACGTGATCAAGTTCGCGGACACCGCTGCCGACGTGTTCGCCCGCACCGGCGATCCGGACTCGTTGGCCGCCGCTGTCCGCGTGGGAACCCTGATCGGATCGACAAACTGAGCCTTCGCGGCCGGTTCGC
>DATBCR010000891.1:0-2821 GCA_036270375.1 Pseudonocardiaceae bacterium
GGCTGGAGCTGGTAGTCGGCCTGGCCGATGCTGGTCGCGGTGAACGTGTTGGTGGCTGTGATGTCCGCGCCGGCCGCGAAGTACCGCCGGTGGCCGTCGAGGATGACGTCGGGTCGGGTGAGGTTGAGCAGGTCCGGGTCGCCGGTGACGTCGTGCGAGTGGCCGGCGAGCAGATCGCCCCGGTAGTCCGCCGGGGTCAGGCCGATGCCCTGCAGCATGGTGCCCCAGGCACCGTCGAGTACCACGATCCGCTGGTCCAGCAGCTGACGTAGGTCCTGCGCGCCGTGGGAATTCGGCATCCCGAGTACCTCCACCGTATCGTGGAGGCGCCCTTGTGCCGGAGAACCAGGCCGAGCGTGGCGGACCCGGGTCCGTTGCAGCGCCTCTCGACCTGGCCACCGAGAATACCGGAGGCGCCTCGGCGCCAGCCAATCGTCTCAGCCAATGGGCTGATCCCAATACCACGTTCGGGACTATCCGACGATCAGTTCTCCGACGCCGACCTCGGCCGGCCAGTCCAGCCGCAGCGTGCTGTCGGTGACATCGCCGGGGTCGACCGCGAGCGCGGTCGCGGCAAGGCCCATCGCGTTCGCGACGAGGCACAGCATCTGTTGCAGCGCACCGATATGCGTCAACGTGAGGTAGTAGCCGATGCCGCCGAACATCCATGACGACCTGGC
Source organism: Pseudonocardiaceae bacterium (assembly GCA_036270375.1). Taxonomy (GTDB): domain Bacteria; phylum Actinomycetota; class Actinomycetes; order Mycobacteriales; family Pseudonocardiaceae; genus DATEPR01. The sequence goes on from DATBCR010000891.1 coordinate 681, forward strand.
CACCCGCGCGGTCATCGTGATCAGCAGCGGTGGCTGCAGCGTCGTCTTGGCGGCCACCCGCGCGCCCGCCATCAGCTCGTCCAGCTCGGCGACCGAGTCGTTGATCAGCGTGAGCTGGTGGCGTTGCGGGTCGTAGTGGTACATGCCGCGCGGCAGGCCGACGCAGTTGTGCACGCTGACGTACAGCTCCAGTTCGTACAGGCCGTACGTGCTCAGGTACGGCCGGTCCGACGTGTCGTAGCTGACGTCCGTGCCGGCCGACTCCGAGGACACCGACCGGATCCGCGCGGCCCGGAACAGCAGCTCGCCGACCTGCTCCGCGGTGAGCTGACGATCGGTCGGCTCCGCGCCGAGGCCACCGTGCTCGATCACCTCGGTCAGCCGGGGATCGGACGCGAGCAGTTCGGCCATCGTCGGCCGGTACAGCGGGAAACCTCGGCCCTCGCGGACCGGCTTGACGAGTTCCGGCGACGGGAGTTCGTCCGCGTGCGGGAACACCGCGCCGGACTGGCCGCCGTATCGGCCCATCCGGCTGCGCGAGTGGAACAGCAGCTCGTGGTGCGACCAGCGCAGCAGCGTCGGATCGGTGTCCTCGGCGAACCGCGCCTTCTGCGTCGAGAGCCACTCGCCGACGAGCACGATGCCGGTCGCGGCCAGGTAGGCAACGACACCAGCCACGACCGGCGGATCGAGGTGCAGCGTGCCGGCCAGCTTGTCGACCGAGGTCACCGCCCGCAGCGCGGTGGCCAACTGGCACGCCAACTGTTGGTGCAACACGACGTGGTACTGCGACAGCGGCGACTCCACCAGCAGTTCGCCCTGGTCGGCCCGCATCGCGGCGAACCGGGACAGCCGCAGCGGCAGGTCCGGCCCGATCCGCGCGACCGACAGCGACGCGTGCCGGGTGATCGGCACCGCGGACAGCAGCAGGCCGTCGTCGGACAGCCCGAGCGAGCGCACCACCGAGCCGCTGAGCAGGTCGAGCACGCGGTGCACGTTGGCGCCCTCGTCGGTCGGGCGCAGCGCGCGGCGGCTCGGTGGCTGCCCGCCGACCCACACGTTCTGCAACGAGATCGGGCCAAGACTCATTCGGCGTAACGACTCGCGGACCGCGTCGTCCGCGCCGTCCACCCCGGTTTCGCCCCACCGCGACACGACGACGAGGCGATTGCCCTCTTGGTCGTCCTCGACCAGAACATCCTCGCGAAGCGACCAGAGTTCGACGCATCCCGCGGTCTGGCCGGCGGACTCCTTGGACACTATCGCCCTCCTCGTCCGGCAATCCCAGCGCAGCGGACAGCGCCAAGTGGCAATACAGCTGAGTGCAATCGTCGACCGTTCGGGTAGGCAAGGGCCAGTGCCCGGCTCACCGGCCAGGGGTGGATATTTCACGGCCGGGACCAGCGGGTTTCACTCTGTGTTCATCTTCGAGCACCACCGGTTGCCGTAGTGCGACACGCATTCGGCCGGTGAAAATCTCATACCCGGGACTGGCAAGAACACATCCGAGCATGGTGAGCACCACACTTCGGTTGACAACAGGCGGCCGATACTATCCGTGAGTTGGGATTCCGTGAATCGCGGAAGGACGACGAAAATGCACGAAACTATTGTACGAGCCGTCGAACGATCAATCGAAACCATGCGGGACCACCTCGACGAAAAACTGACCGTCGACGATCTCGCACGCTCCGCCATGTTCAGCCGATTCCATTTCTCCCGGATTTTCCAGCGGGCCACCGGAGTTTCACCCCGGCGATTCCTCTCGGCCATGCGCCTCGAGGAGGCCAAGCGGCTGCTGCTGACGACCTCGATCATGGTCGTCGACATCGGACACCAGGTCGGCTACGACAGTGTCGGCACCTTCAGCTCCCGGTTCCGCAGCAGCGTGGGTGTCTCGCCCACCGCGTACCGGCAGCTCGGCGGTGTGCTGCCGGAGGTCCCCTCGGACGTGCCTCCGGTACCGGAGACCGAGTCGACCACCGTCCGCGGGCGGGTGCACGGCCCGGCGACCGGCCGGCTGGGCACCGTGTTCGTGGGGCTGTTCCCCAGCCGTATCCCGGAGGGCTCGCTGATCAGGTACGCGGTGTTACAGGGCTCCGGGCCGTACATGCTGGCGAACGTGCCGGCCGGTACCTGGT
>DATBCR010000892.1:0-1954 GCA_036270375.1 Pseudonocardiaceae bacterium
ACACGATCAACCTGGCTGCCTTGGAGCAAGTCCTGCGCGTGCGGGGTCGGCTCGGCTTCAACCTCAAGATCCTGGTCGAGACGGCGGAGGAGTCCGGCTCCCCGGGGTTGCGTGAATTCTGTGCGGCGCAACGTGATGCGCTGGCGGCAGACCTGCTCGTCGCGTCCGACGGGCCGCGAGTGGCCGCCGGGCGTCCGACCGTCTTTCTCGGTACCCGGGGTACCGCCTCCTTCACGCTGCGGGTTGCGCTTCGGGAACGCGCCTACCACTCCGGCAACTGGGGTGGCCTGCTGCGCAATCCGGCCACGGTGCTGGCGAGCGCGATCGCCAGCGTGGTCGACGGGCGGGGTCGCATCCTGGTGCCCGGCTTGCGCCCGCCGGCCATCCCGGAGAACGTGCGCGCGGCCCTGAGCACTATCCCGATCGGTGGCGACACGGACGATCCGGACGTCGACGAGGGTTGGGGCGAGCCGGGTCTCACGGCGGCCGAGCGGCTCATCGGGTGGAACACGCTCGAGATACTGTCACTGGCCGCCGGCAATCCGGACACGCCGATCAGCGCCATCCCGGGGTCGGCGCACGCGCACTGCCAGCTCCGGTTCGTCGTCGGCACCGATGTCGACAACCTGGCGGACGCCCTGCGCGCCCATCTCGACCAGCACGGCTACCAACTGGTCGACATCGAACCTGGCCTCGTGATGCGCGCGACCCGCACCGACCCGGACGACCCGTGGGTGCGTTTCGCGATGGCGTCCCTTGCCCGCACCGACGACGGCACCCCGCCGATCCTGGTGCCCAATCTCGGTGGCAGCCTGCCGAACGACGCGTTCGCCGACGAACTCGGCATGTGCACGATCTGGATCCCGCACTCCTATCCGGCCTGCGCGCAACACGCCCCGAACGAGCACCTGCTCGCGCCGCTGGCCAGGCAGGCGCTCGGGCTGATGGCCGGCCTGTTCTGGGATCTCGGCGACCGGGTGTCCCAGCAGGACCGGCGGGTCTAGCATTCCGCACCGTGCGATCCAGGCTTGCCATGTCCGTCGTGGTTGCCGCGTGTGCCCTGTCCGCGTGCGGTAGCCAGATCGCCGGCCAGGCGGTCGGCCGGACGACGGCCGCCACCAGCACCACCGCGGCCGCGACCACCACGATCGCGCCACCGACCACCACCGCGCCGACCACCACCAAACCAGCGCCATTGCCTCCCACCAAAGCCGCGATATCACCAGCGGGCAACCCGAACGGCCATGCCACCGTCCCGGCCGAGGGCCAACCCGTGGACACGTCGCACCCCACCAGGGTCGTCGGCACCGGCACCGCCGCGAGTTGCACGTCGGCGGCCGTCGTCGCGGCGGTCGCGGCCGGCGGCATCATCACGTTCTCCTGCGGCCCCGCTCCGGTGACGATCGCGATGGCGGCAACCGCCAAGGTCCGCAACAGCGCGACACAGGTGGTCATCGACGGCAGTGGCACGGTGACGCTCAGCGGCGGTGGCGCCCGGCGCATCCTCTACCAGGACGCCTGCGACGCGTCCCTCGGCAAGGCGACGTCGGACTGCTACAACCAGGACCAGCCCCGGCTCACCGTGCAGAACCTGACCTTCGCCGACGGCAACGCGACCGGACAGGGCAGCCCTGGCGACGGTGGTGGCGGCGGCGCGATCTTCGCCCTCGGCGGCCGGCTCACCGTGATCAACTCACGCTTCCTGCGCAACCGCTGCGACGCCACCGGCCCGGACCTCGGCGGTGCCGGCATCCGAGCACTCGCCGAGTACCAGAACCAACCCGTCTACGTCGTCGGCAGCACGTTCGGCGGCGCCCCCGGCCAGGGTGGCACCTGCTCCAACGGCGGCGCGCTGAGCAGCATCGGCGTGTCCTGGATCGTACTGAACAGCCTCATGATCAACAACCATGCGATCGGCTTCGGTGCCATCCCAGGCTCCCCTGGCGGCGGCAGC
>DATBCR010000893.1:0-3281 GCA_036270375.1 Pseudonocardiaceae bacterium
CGCAGTGCCCGCGCCAGAATCGCGGTGTGGCTGGTCGGCCCGCCCTCCTCGGTGACGAGGGCGAGCACCATCGCCGGGTCGAGGCCGGCCGTGTCGGCGGGTGCGAGGTCGCGGGCGTAGAGCACGCTCGGCCCGGCCAGCGGCGGCACACCTGGCGGGGCGACACCGGTCAGTTCGGCGATCAGCCGGTTGGCGACGTCCTCGATGTCGCGGACCCGCTCGGCCATGCGGCCGCCGGCTTTCGCGAGCATGTCGGCGAAATCGCCGGCCGCCTCGAACACGGCACGGGCCGCCGGCAGGCCACGGCCGTTGACGAGTTGTTCGGCCTTGCTGACCAGGGCCGGGTCGGCGGCCATCGCGGCCGTGGTCAGCAACACCGCCCGCGCCTCGCCGTGCACGGCCTTTGCCGCGTGCTCCAGCCGTTCGGCGACGGCGGACGCGGCCGGCCCGATCCGCGCGGCCTCGGCGGCCAGGTCGGTCGGTGCCGGCCCGACGGCGGGTTCCGGCAGCGGATCGGCCACCCGGACGGCCGGTCCGGCGGCCTTGCCAGGACTGACCCCGACCCCGACCAACGTGGATGTCGACATGGTCTAGACCATACTCTCCCGGTTCGGCCGGCCGAGGGCCGAGCGGTGGTCAGGCCGCTTTGCGCAGCACTTCTCGGATCTGGTCGACGGAAGGGTTGACCAGCCAGCTGTCGCCGATGTTGATCGTCGGTACTGTCTCGTTGCCGTCCGCGACCGCGCGTACCGCCGCAGCTGCTTCCGGGTCCTGCCAGATGTTCCGCTCCCGGTAGGGCAGACCGGCGGCGGCCAGGTCGGCGCGGAGCATGGTGCAGAACGGGCAACCCGGGCGGGCGTACATCACGATGTCGGTGTCGGGCATACATCCAGTGTGCGCCTGTTGACGAATCAACCGGGCTCGACCCTCGGATCGATCCGAAAATCCGCACGGGGCAGGAGCCTGGACACCTCCCGTTCCTGTGGTGCGCGCCGAGCGCAGCGGCTACCGTCGGTCAGCCGGGGGGCAGGCGCGGTGAATACCGTTTATCAGCAAGCGGGGAGAGTCATGATCGAGGCCACACGCCGTGACCGGAACCGGGTCGACACCGACCAGCAGATCCGGACGGTGGCCAGGAGCCTGCTGGTCAGCCGAGGTCGGCAAGGCGTGACGCTGCGGGCGATCGCACGAGAGATGGGTATCACGGCGCCTGCGCTGTACCGGTACTACGAGTCGTTCGAGGACTTGATCCAGCACGTGTGCACGGACATCTGCGCGGACCTGGCGACGGAGTTGACCGCTGATTTGGCCGCCATCCCGGATGAGGACGCGCCAGGGCAGGTTTTCGCGGTATGTCGTGGTTTCCGGGCGTGGGCGATTCGGCATCCACAGGAGTTCAGTCTTGTTTTCGCAACCCCGGTGGGTGGGATGACCGGGCGCCTGCCGGACTGTCCCAGCGCGCCGGATCCGTTCGGGCGGATCTTCCTGACCGTGGCCGGGCGGGTTCTGGCGACGCGGCAGTTGGTGGTGCCGACGGATCAGGACGTGCCGGAGAAACTGCGGGCGGACCTGGCGGAATTCCGGGGCACATTGTTTCATACGCTCGCGGACGCCGGCATCGACCTGCCGGAACACCTGTTTCCATTGGGTGCCGCGTACACGATGCTGCGATTCTGGGTACGGCTGTACGGGCAGGTCGCGCTGGAGGTATTCGGCCGGTTTCCATTCCCGGTTACGGACGCGGAGCCACTGTTCGAGTCAATGGTCGCGGAACTGGCCGCAGAAGTGGGCCTCACCCCACAAGCCGCCCTGGTACACCCCACCAACTCGTCTCACGGATAACGGGTTCGGTATCCGTGAGACGAGTTGTTCTCATAGCACCACGTTGACCAGACGGCCGGGTACGACCACGACCTTCTTCGGTTCCGTGCCGCCGGTCAGGGCGATGATCTTCTCATCCGCCAGTGCCGCCGCCCGCACCTCGTCGCCGTTCGCCGCTGCTGGTACCACCACTCGGGCGCGGACCTTTCCGTTGACCTGGATCGGGTACTCGACCGTGTCCTCGATCAGGTACCGCTCGTCCGCTACCGGGAACGGGCCGTGCGCCAGCGACTCCGCATTGCCAAGCCGGGACCACAGTTCGTCCGCCACGTGTGGTGCCAGTGGTGCCAGCATCTGCACCAATGGCACGGCCAGCGCTCTCGGCGTGCCTTCCGTTGCCGCGTAGACCTTTGTGACGTGGTTGTTCAGTTCGATCAGCTTCGCGCCAGCCGTGTTGAAGCGCATTCCGGCGTAGTCATCGTGTACGCCGGCTATCGCTCGGTTCAGGGCTCGCAGGTCGGCTTCCGTCGGCTCCGCGTCGGTCAGTCGTGGCGCGCCTGTCTGCTCGTCGACCACGTTGCGCCACAGGCGTTGCAGGAATCGCTGCGCGCCGACGACGTCCTTCGTCGCCCAGGGGCGGGACACGTCAAGCGGGCCCATCGACATCTCGTACAAGCGCAGCGTGTCGGCGCCGTACTGGCGGCACATCTCGTCCGGCGACACCGAATTGCGCAGGCTTTTGCCCATCTTGCCGTACTCGCGGTTGACCTGGCGGCCCTCGTACATCCAGCGACCGTCCACTTCGGTCACCTTCTCGGCGGGCACGTACACGCCGCGCTCGTCGGTGTATGCGTACGCCTGGATGTAGCCCTGATTGAACAGCCTGCGGTACGGCTCGACGGAACTGACGTCGCCCCGGTCGAACAGGACCTTCTGCCAGAACCTCGCATACAGCAGGTGCAGCACCGCATGCTCGACGCCACCGATGTACAGGTCGATGCCGCCCGGATCAGCCGGCCCGTGTTCAGCCGGGCGTGGTCCCATCCAGTAGCGCTCGTTCTCCGGTGCGCAGAACACGTCGTCGTTCGTCGGGTCGATGTAGCGCAGTTGGTACCAGCACGAACCGGCCCACTGTGGCATCACGTTGACGTCGCGGCGATACGTCTTCAGCCCGTCGCCCAGATCCAGTTCGACGTTGACCCAGTCCTCGGCCTTGGCCAGCGGCGGTGACGGCTCCGACTCGGCGTCGTCCGGGTCGAAGGTGATCGGCGAGTAGTCCGGGATGTCCGGCAGTTCGACCGGCAGTTGATCGGCCGGCAGCGGGATCGGCAGGCCGGTCTCGTCGTACACGATCGGGAACGGCTCGCCCCAGTAGCGCTGCCGGGCGAACAGCCAGTCGCGCAGCTTGTACTGGACAGTGCCCTCGCCGTGTCCGTGTTCCTCCAGCCACGCGATGATCG
>DATBCR010000894.1:0-5781 GCA_036270375.1 Pseudonocardiaceae bacterium
TGGGTGATCGTGGCCTGGGTCGTGCTGGTCTTCGGTGGCGCTTTCTGGTTGCAGCGCACGAAACCACAGGTGGTCGCGGTGGCCGGCGGCGTGCTCGCGACGGGCGACGTCGACCTGCCAGAAGTCCAGCCGGTCGAGAACTGACGGCATGCCCTTCGTCATCGGAGCCGATATCGGCTCGCAGAGCGTCAAAGGTGTCCTGCTCGACCCGGACGGCCAGGTCGTCGCGACCGCGGGGCGGCCGTGTGTGATGTCGCATCCGCACAGCGGGTGGGCCGAGCAGGACCCGTTGGCATGGGAGCGCTGCCTTGCCGACGTGATCGGGCAGTTGCTCGCAACGCAGCGCGCCGGCCCGGCCGTCAGCCACCTCGCGCTGGCGTGCCAGGTGGACGGTGTGGTGGCGGTGAACGACCGGCTGGCGCCGCTGCGCGACGCGATCATCTGGCTGGACCGCAGGGCGGTGGGTCAGGCGGCCGAACTCGCGGCCGGCATCGGTGACACGGCTGCGTTCCGGATCACCGGGCTGAACGTGGACGCGTCGCACACCGCGCCGAAGATCATGTGGATCCGGGACGAGGAACCGGATGTCTACCGCGCCGCGCGGTCGATGCCGCCGGTCGCCGCGTTCCTCGTCGGCCGGCTGACCGGGGTGCTCGCGCAGGACCCGGCGAACGCGTCGTCGTCGTTGCTCTACGACGTGGCGGCGGGTGGCTGGTCGAACAAGCTGCTCGACGTCACCGGCATCGACCCCGGCCTGTTGCCGCCGATCCGACCGTCCGTCGACATCGCGGGCACGCTGACCCCGGCGGCGGCGCGACTGCTCGGGTTGGACGCCAGGTGCGAAGTCCTTGTCGGCACGGGAGACGACCACGCGGCAAGTATCGGTGCCGGCGCGGTCCGGCCGGGCATCATCGCGGACATCACGGGCACGGCCGAACCGGTCACGGCCACGTCGGAGCGGCTCGTGCTGGACCCCGGCCGGATGGTGGAAACCCACGCACACGGCCTGAACGGCCTGCTGCTGGTGGAGAATCCCGGTTTCGTGTCCGGCGGCAGCACGCTGTGGCTCGCCAGGTCGGTGCTCGGCGTCGACCAGTCCCGCGTGTTCGATCTGGCCGCGCAGGCACCGCCCGGGGCGGACGGGGTCGGCTTCCTGCCCGCGCTGTCCGGTTCGACAGCGCCCCGCTGGAACAGTGACATGCGCGGCGCTTTCACCGGCCTGTCGATGAACCACGACGGCCGCCATCTGGCCAGGGCGGTGCTGGAGGGCTGCGCGTTCGGCCTGCGCGACATCGTGGCTCGGCTGCACCTGCTCGGGCTCGGCGGCGGTGCGGACGCCGAGGTCCGGGTCGTCGGCGGCGGCGCCCGCAGCCCGGAATGGCTGCGCATCAAGGCGGACGCGCTCGGCCGCCCGGTCCGGCCGGTACTGGCGGCGGAGGCGACGGCGACCGGCGCGGCGATCCTGGCCGGCCTGGCCGCCGGCACGTTCGACGACATCGACGACGCAACCGCACGAGCTGTCGAACTGGCCCCGGAACCGTTGTGGCCCAACGAATCCGTGCGCGAGGTGTACGACGCGGCATACACGCGGTACCGCGCGATGTTCGACAGCGTCGAGCTGGGGGGAACATGAAGACAGGCGCCGACGACGCAGCCACACCCTGCCGCGCGCCAGAGGCGTTGCGGGACAAGGCATGCGTCGAGCACCGCGTGATGTTCGACGGCATCGGGCAGGGGGGCACATGAGGACTGGCGCCGACGACACGGTTGCCGCGTTCGACCTGGACGCCGTTCGAGCCGCGCTCGGCGGTGCGCCGGAGGCCGCTCGGCTGCGGCCGCTCGGGCTTGGCGAGGTGATCACCGGTCACGGCGCGCTCGACCGGCTGCCGACGACCGTGCATGCGTTGCGGGGCAACACAACCGGTCCGGTCGCCGTGCTGGCCGACGCCGCCCGCGTCGACTACCGGGGTGTCGCCCTGACGCCCTACGTGCTCGGCCTGCTCACTCCGGGCGGGTCGACCAAGCTGACCGTGCTCGGCCCCGGAACCGGTGGCGCACATGCGGACGAGGCCACCGTCGAGCGGGCCGTGCGGGCCGTCGAAGGTGCGTCGGCCGTCGTCACCATCGGTTCCGGCACGCTCGCCGACCTTGGCAAGATCGCGGCGGCGCGCGGTGGCGGGCTGCCACACGTGATCGTGCAGACGGCCGCCAGCGTCAACGGATTCGCCGACGACCAGTCCGTTCTGTTGCTGGACGGCGTGAAGCGCACCGTGCCGAGCCGCTGGCCGGACGTGCTGCTGATCGACCCGGAGATCATCGCGGGCGCGCCGCCTGCGATGAATCTGGCCGGCGTCGGCGATCTGCTGTCCATGTACACCGCGCCGGCCGACTGGTATCTCGCGTCCGCGATCGGCATCGACGACACGTACGCCCCGAGCCTGGTCGCGCTGGTCCGCCCGCACGGCGAACGCCTGCTCGAACTCGCGGGCGACGTCGCCGCCGGTGCGCCGCACGCGGTGGCCGAGCTGGCCGACCTGCTCACGCTCAGCGGCATCACGATGGGTGTCGCCGGCCGGACCGCGGTGTCCTCGGGCATGGAGCACACCGTCAGCCACCTGATCGAGATGGCGGTGCCGGGCAACAGACTGCACGGCGCCCAGGTCAGCGTCGCCACGGTCGTCGCGGCTCGCACGTGGCGCCACGTCCGGTACAGCATCGACACCGGCCGGTACAGCATGCGACTGCCGGATCCGGACGTCCAACTCACCCGGATCACCGCCGGGTTCGACCGGTTGGGCGACAAGGCAATCGCCGAGTGCTGGCTCTCCTACCGCCGCAAACTCAACTGGCTCACGGCAAACCCGAACAGGATCACAGCCCTGCTTCACGACCGGGCGAAACACGCCGCCGTGCTCGATTCGCTGCTCGTCGATCCGGACCGGCTGGCCGTCGCGCTCGCTACGGCCGGTGTGCCGAACCGGTTCGACCAACTCGACCCGCCGGTCACCGCGGACGACGCCCGCTGGGCGGTGGCCAACTGCCACCTGATGCGCGACCGGTTCGGCATCGCCGACCTGGCCGACCTGCTCGGCGTGTGGGACGACGACGACGTCGACGCGATGCTGGCGCCGTGGGACAAAGCGGGGCGATGGCTGTGATCGTGTGGCCGCCGGACCGCATCTTCGCCGGCTACGCGTTCGACCTCGACGGCACCGTCTACCTCGGCGACCGGCTGATTCCCGGCGCGGACAAGGCAATCGAGCTGTTGCGCGCGGCCGGCTGCCGGGTGGTCTTCGTGACCAACAAACCGCTGGAGACCGCGGCCGCCTATGCGGCGAAGCTCACCCGCCTCGGCATCCCGACCGAGCCGGCCGATGTGGTGACCGCGTTGGACACCCTGGTGCGCTACCTGGACCGCTACCACCGCGGCGCCCGGCTGCTGCTGGTCGCCGAACCGCTCGTCGCCTCGATCCTGATCGACGCGGGTTTCCTTGTCACCACACAACCCGAGCACACCGACGTCGTCGTGGTGTCGTTCGATCGGACGTTCGACTACGCCAAACTGCTCGCCGCGTACCGGGCGGTCAACGCGGGCGCGACGATCGTGGCCACCAACCCGGACCGGTTCTGCCCAACACCGGACGGCGGCCTGCCGGACTGCGCGGCCATGCTGGCGGCGATCGAGGCGTGCACCGGCGCGCACGCCGAGGCGGTCCTCGGCAAGCCGAGCACGTACATGGCGGAGGCCGTGCTGGCTCGGCTCGGCGTGCCGGCAGCGGATGCCGCGGTGGTCGGCGACCGGCTCGCCACCGACGTCGCGCTCGGCCAATCCCTTGGTATGGCGGGCATTCTCACCCTGACCGGTGACCCGACCTCGACACCCGGCCCGCACCAGCCGATCCAGCCCGACTACGTCGTCGACGGACTGCTCGACCTCATCCCGCACGCCGCACGGAGGCCATCGTGATCCAGTTCGTCTTCATGCTCACCCACCACGACCGCACCGTGCCGGACGCCATCGACGTGCTGCGCGGCCTGCGCGGCACCGGCCTGAAATACGTCGGCTGCAAGGATGTCGGCGCCACCCCGGCGGTGCTGAGCGAACTCGTCAAGATCGCGCACGACGAGGATCTGGACGTGATGCTGGAAGTCGTTTCAACGTCCAAACAGGACGAGCTGCGGTCGTTGCGGGCAGCTGTCGCGGCCGATGTCGACTGGGTGCTCGGCGGGACGAACGTGGCGGCGGGCGTGGTCGAACTGGCCGGCACCGGGATCTCGTACTGTCCGTTCCCGGGCCGGATCGTCGGCCACCCCAGTGTGTTGGCGGGCGAGATCGACGAGATCGCCGCCAGCGCGCGTGAACTGACGTCCGTCAGCGGTGTGCACGGCGTCGACCTGCTCACCTACCGACACGCAACGGCCGATCCCGGCGAACTGACCCGGGCCGTCGTCGACGCGTCGGCCGGCCCGGTGATCGCGGCCGGTTCGGTCGTCGACGCGGGCCAGATCGCGACGCTGGCCGAGGCCGGGGCGTGGGGATTCACCATCGGTGGCGCCGTCTTCGAGGGCCGGCTGCCGGGCGCGCCGGACGTGGGAGCCCAGGTGCGGGCCGCGCTGGAGATGGCGGCCGGGGACGGGGCATGATCGTGGACGTGACGTCGTCCCAGGAGGCCACCGCCGCCGGCCGGCCGCGCGAAGGTGCCCGGTCGCGCACTACGCTGGCCGAACAGGTCCGCAACGAGCTGGTGGCGTGCCTCGTCGACGGCGAGTTCCAGATGGGGTCGAAACTGCCGAACGAACAGGATCTCGGCGACCGTTTCGGGGTGAGCAGGGCGACCGTCCGGGAGGCGGTGCGCGGCCTGCTGGAAGCCGGTTATCTCGCGCGCCGGCACGGTTCCGGGACGTACGTGATCGGCATGCCGCGCCAGCACACGCTTGACACGAACCTCAGCTACCTGGACATGATCACCGCCGCTGGTATGAAACCCGGCCTGACCGTACTGTCTACAGAGGTCAGACGGCCCGACCCGGACGAGACGAAACGACTGCGGCTCAACGAGGACGACGTGCTGCTCGCCGTCGAACGGATCCGCACCGCGGACGGCAGGCCGGTCGTCTACTCGCGGGACCGGGTCCCCTGCCGGCTGCTCGGCGCGGCCGGCCTGTGCGTGCCCGGCGACGACCTGCGCGGCGCGCTGCCGCTGGACGCGTCGCTCTACCGGCTGCTGGCGTCGATCGGCGCCGGGGTGCGCAGCGCCGCAGCGACCCTGCTGCCGGTACTGGCGGATGACGAACTGGCGCAACGGCTTTCGGTCGCCGATGGCACGCCGCTGCAGTACATCGACCAGACCGACTACGACGACAACGGCCGGCCGGTGATGGTGTCGTCGGAGTGGCACGTGCCGGATGTGCTGCCCTTGAGGCTCAACCGCAGGGCCATCAGCACGCAGGGACGTCAGGCGTAGCGCGCGACCAGCGCGGCCCCGATGTCCCCCAGTCGCGCGCGCAGTGAGTCAGGTGCGGTCACCTCGACCCGTTCGCCGAACCCGGCGAGCACGGCGGCGGCGGCCGGTTCCGCGACGAAGACCAGTTCCAGCGTGACCCAGCCGTCCACCGGCATGCCCGGCACCGAGGCCGGGACGGACAGCTGGGACCGGCAGACCCGGAGCAACCGATCGACCTCGGTGTCCTGGACCCGCAGCGACACCGCACCGCCCGGACGGCGTTCCTCCACCCGTCGGCGCAGCGACTCCCACAGCGCCTCGACGTCCAGTTCGGCCG
>DATBCR010000895.1:0-2214 GCA_036270375.1 Pseudonocardiaceae bacterium
CGTCCGGTTCGATCCGGGTGGCCGAGGTGCCGGTGTGCACGGTCAGGTCCAACTTCTCCACCAGACGCCGCAGCAGCCCACCGCCACCCTCGTCGACCTGCAGCGGCAGCAGCCGAGAACCAAGTTCGACGATGTGCGGCGACACACCCATACCGCGCAGGGCATTCGCCGCCTCGAGACCGAGCAGCCCGCCGCCGACCACCATCGCGGACCGACGACCGGCGTGCGCCGCCCTCGTCGCGGCCGCCCGGATCGCGTCCAGGTCGTCTATGGTGCGGTACACGAAACAGCCAGGCAGGTCATGGCCGGGAACCGGTGGTACGAACGGGAACGAGCCGGTGGCCAGCACGAGCGCGTCGTACGGCTGAGTGACGCCCCCGGCCGTGGTGACCGTGCGGGCGTCCCGGTCGACGGTGGCCACCGGGTCGCCGAGGTGGATGGTCACGTGGTCGTCGGCGAGGTCCGGTAGGGTGAGCGACCGGGCGTCCCATCCGTCCACATAGGACGTCAGGGACACCCGGTCGTAGGCGGGGCGTGGTTCCTCCGCAAACACGACGACCCGCCAGCCGCCGCTGGTGTCCCGCTCACGCAGGGTCCGCGCCACCCGATGGCCGACCATGCCGTAACCGGCGACGACCAGCGTTCTCATGTGTCCATGGTGGATACCAGCCGTGTCACAGCCGGGTCGGACGCATTGCGACCGCGTTAAGGCTCGCTCCTACCGCAGGTCAACGGGGTGTGCACGGGCCCTAGATCCGAACGGTCGCCAACGCCGACCGAGGTGACGTCGCCGCGGCCGGCCGCAGGTAGACCGCCCACGTGACAAGGAAACACACCGCGTAGAAGACCAGGAAGCCCACGACGGCCGGCGTGCCGGACTTGGCCATCGCGAAGGACTGCCGGAACGCCAGGTTGATGCCGACACCGCCGAGCGCACCGATCGCGCCCGCCACCCCGATCAGGCCGCCGGACAGCCGCCGCGACTTCAGCAGCGCCGTCGTCTTGTCCACCCCACTCGCGATCTCGACGTTCGCCTTGGCAAGGAAGATGCCCGGGATCATCTTGTACGTCGAGCCGTTCCCGATGCCAGAGAACACGAACAGCGCGATGAACGCGACCGTGTAGAGACCGAGCGACTTAGTGTTGCCCGCCACCACAAGCAGGCCAGCGCACGCGGCCATCAGCACGAAGTTCACGGACGTCACCCGCGCACCGCCGAACCGGTCGGACAGCCAGCCGCCGAGCGGGCGGGACAGCGAGCCGAGCAGTGGGCCGAGGAACGTCACGGCCGCGGCCTGCACTGGCGTGCGGTGGAACTGGTTCTGCAGCACGAGACCGAACGCGAAGCCGTACCCGATGAACGAGCCGAACGTGCCGATGTACAGCAGCGACATCACCCAGCTGTGCCCGTCCCTGATCACCTCGCGCATGGCCTTGGTGTCGTTGCGCGCGGTGGCCAGGTTGTCCATGAACAGCGCGGCACCCAGCGCTGCCAACACGATCAGCGGCAGGTACACCCACAGCACGATGCGCGGCTGCAGCACACCTGCGCTACCGAGCACGAGCAGGCCGACGAGCTGGATCAGCGCGACACCGAGATTGCCGCCGCCCGCGTTGAGGCCGAGCGCCCAGCCCTTGCGGGACTGCGGGTAGAACGTGTTGATGTTGGTCATCGAAGACGCGAAGTTCCCGCCGCCGAAGCCACCGATCGCCGCGACGAGCAGGAACGTGCCGAACGACGTGCCCGGATGCATGACGATCGCGGCCAGCGCGGCGGGGATGAGCAGCAGCGCGGCGCTGATGATGGTCCAGTTCCGGCCGCCGAACCGTGCCACCGCGAGGTTGTAGGGAATCCGCAGCACCGAGC
This sequence comes from Pseudonocardiaceae bacterium, assembly GCA_036270375.1. Taxonomy (GTDB): domain Bacteria; phylum Actinomycetota; class Actinomycetes; order Mycobacteriales; family Pseudonocardiaceae; genus DATEPR01. The sequence continues at coordinate 1,868 of DATBCR010000895.1, forward strand.
CGACGAGTGTCGGCGTCGACGTGAGCAGGAACTTGTCGGCCACCGAGATGCCGTATTTGGGGCCCATGAACAGAACCATCACCGACCACAGGCTCCAGATCGAGAACCCGATGTGCTCGGCGAAGATGGAGAAGACCAGGTTACGGGCCGCGATCCGGCGGCCGGTGCCGGCCCAGAACTCGGGCTCCTCCGGAGTCCAGTCCTCGATCCACCGCCCGCCCAGCCGCTTGCCGTTGGATTGTGTGACTGTCAACATAGGACACTCTCCTGGTCGGATTTACCTTGTAAATGAACGGTCAGGCGGAGGTGGCGAGCCAGTCCGTGATGCCGCCGACGACGGCACGGCA
>DATBCR010000896.1:0-2491 GCA_036270375.1 Pseudonocardiaceae bacterium
CGGTCACGCTGCACCTCGGATACGCGCTGTCGATCGTGCTGTTCGCCCTGTTGATCACCGTGCCGGCGGCCGGCTACCGCTGGTTCGGTTGGCACCCGATCCTCGCGTTCTGGTTCGCCTACGTCCTCACCCGGCCGCTCGGCGCGTCGTTCGCGGACTGGCTCGGCCGGCCCACGAACGTGGGCGGGCTCGGTGTCGGCGGTGGCGTCGTCAGTCTGGTCCTTGCCCTGCTCATCGCCGGTTTCGTCACGTATCTCGCGGTGACCCGCAAGGACGTCCAGTCCCACCACGCGGACGACGACGCGCCGACCGACCGGATTCCGTTGCAACTGGGCGACCGGCGCCGATAACAGGGCATGGACCTCTGGCAGACCGTCCGCGTGCTCGGCCGCCGATGGTATGTCGCCGTGCCCGCGTTCCTGCTCGCGCTGGGCATCGCGGGCGTGGTCGCCCTGCACACGCCGCACAAGTACGAGTCGAACGGCACGTACGTGCTCCGTGAGCCGAGCGCCGCCGAGTCCGGCGGCAAGGCGTTCGACAACCCGGCCAACCCGTTGCTCGCATTCGCGGACAGCCTCACCACCGACGCGCAACTGTTGGTGCAGAGCGTGAACAGCCCGGACGCGATCGCGGAGGTCCAGGCGGGCGGCGGGACCGCCACCTACGTGGCGAGCAACGGCGGCCTGCAGGGCCCGTTCGTCTTCGTGAAGGCCGACGCCCTGACACCGGACGCGGCGCAGGCGACCGTGACACTGGCCTTCAAGTACGTGGCCCAGGAACTGCGGCGACGCCAGCAGGCGCTCGGTGCGCCGCCCGCGACCTACGTCGTCCTCAAGGAGGTCGTGGCCCCGCAACAGGCCGCCATCCAGGCCGGCGGCAAGTCGCGCTTCGCCGGTGTGGCCGCGATCCTGGCGCTCGTCGCCTGCCTGACGGTGACCTTCGTCGCCGACGGCTACCTGCGCCGACGGGCCGAATCGAAGGCCACTAGCGAGCCGGAAACCGTGTAGGCCGTCCGCTTGCGCAAGTATTGCAATTTTAGAACTGATCAACGCAAACATCAGTCAATTATGCGGATATTTGTGGCAACTTCTTGTTGAGCGATGGACACCGCCATACAGTCGGTCTCGTCGTTCTCAGCGGAAGAAACGAGTCCTCCATGTCTCGTAGCCACATCGCGGTGGCCACCGCCCTCGCCACCGTCCTCGGCATGGCTGCCGGTGCCGGCTCGGCGTCGGCGGGCCCGCACGCGAACACCGATCCGGTCGTGACGCGCGCGGCACTCGCCCCGCCGCTGGTCGCCGGCCGAGGCGCCACCGTCGACTTCCGAGAACAGGAGGCCGAGAACGCCGTCACGAACGGCACCGTGATCGGCCCGGACACCACGGCGTACACGCTGGCGGCCGAGGCGTCCGGCCGCTCGGCGGTCTCGCTGGCGGCCGGCCAGTACGTCGAGTTCACGCTGCCGAGCGCCGCGAACGCGATCACCGTGCGGTACAGCATTCCGGACGCCCCGACCGGCGGCGGCATCACCGCGCCGCTGGACATCACCGTGAACGGCCACCACCGGCAGACGATGACGCTGACGTCGCAGTACGCCTGGCTCTACAACCAGTACCCGTTCTCGAACGACCCGAACGCCGGCCTGCTGCACCCGGACTGGTGGATCACCGAGTGCTCGTGCGTGCCGTCCGCGACCACACCGGCCCCGGTGATCCGGATTCCGTTCCGCCCCAACCACTTCTACGACGAGCAACGGCTGCTGCTGGACCACACGTACCACGCCGGTGACAAGGTGCGGCTCACCATGCCGGTCGGCAGCGCCGCCGCGTGGACGGTCGTCGACCTGCTCGACTCGCAGTTGGTCGCCCGGCCAAACGTGGACCTCCGCGCCGCGAACGTGCTGTTCTTCGGCGCCGACCCGTCCGGTCATCGCGACTCCGCCGACGCCATCGACGCGGCGATCGCGTTCGCCAAGCGCTGGCACCTCGCCGTCTACATCCCGCCCGGCACGTACCAGGTGAACCGGCACATCATCGCGGACGACGTGACGATCGAGGGCGCCGGCAGCTGGTACACGATCATCAAGGGTCACCAGGTCGACCTGAGCACCCCGGCGCCCGACGGCTCCGTGCACACCGGCGTCGGGTTCTACGGCAAGGACGCGTCCGTCGGCGGCAGCACCAACGTCCACCTGTCCGGCTTCGCGATCGAGGGTGACGTCCGCGAGCGCATCGACACCGACCAGGTGAACGGGATCGGCGGGGCGCTGAGCAACTCCACCATCGACGGCCTCTACATCCACCACACCAAGGTGGGCATCTGGCTGGACGGCCCGATGACGAACCTGAAGATCACCAACAACATCATCGTCGACCAGATCGCCGACGGCATCAACTTCCACACCGGCGTCACGAATTCGGTCGTGTCGAACAACTTCATCCGAAACACCGGCGACGACGGCTTGGCCATGTGGTCGCAGACCGTCGAAGAC
>DATBCR010000897.1:0-2732 GCA_036270375.1 Pseudonocardiaceae bacterium
TCGGTCGGTACCCGGATCAGGAACACCACCCGGGCCCGTTCGGCTTGTTCGGTCATCTCACGCTCCTCATCGCACGTATCGGCGCAGCAGCACGGCGCTGTTGTACCCGTCGATCCCACGGGCCCCGATCAACACGTTGTCCACAGTGGACTTCCGGGTGGTGGCGACGAAATCGAGCGCGCACCCGTCTGCCGCCCGGTCGACGCCGGTCGTGCCGGGCAGCACCTGCTCGCGCATCGCCAGCACCGCGGTCACCGCGTCCAGCGCCGAACCGCCCTGGTACATCCGCCCGGTCAGCGACTTGTGGCTGGTGACGGGCACACCACCCGGCCCGAACACCGCGTCGACCGCCTCGGCTTCGGACCGGTCGAACTCGGGCACACCGAAGGCATCCGGGATCACAACGTCCACGTCAGACGGTAAGACACCGCCGCGTTCCAGAGCCAACCGCATCGATCGGGCGTACTGGTCGGACGGGCTCGCGACACCGGGTACGGTGTGCCGGCCGTCGTGGGTCGAGCCCCAGCCGGCGATCTCGGCGTAGATCGTCGCGTTCCTGGCCAGCGCGTGGTCCAGGTCCTCGACGACAAGTACCGCCCCGCCCTCGCCCGGCACGTAACCGGATGCGTCGACGTCGAACGGCCGGTACGCGCGTTGCGGATCGGTACCGGTGCTGAGCATGCCGGTGCTGAGCTGGCACGCCAACGCGTACGGGCTCAGCGGCGCCTCCAACCCGCCGGCCAGCACCACGGACGTGCCGCGCCGCACGGTCCGGGCCGCGTGCGCCAGGCTCTCCAGGCCGCCCGCGCTCTCCGACACCAGCACGCTGCTCGGGCCTTTTGCCTGGTGGCGAATGGAAAGCTGCCCGACCGTGGCCGCGTAGAACCACGCGATGGACTGGTACGCGCCGACCGTGCGGCCCGGCTGGCTCCACAGCCGTTGCAGCTCGCGCTGGCCGAACTGGTTGCCGCCGGACGAACTGGCCATCACGACGGACAACTGGTACGGGTCGAGCGTGGCCAGGTCGATGCCGGTGTCCTGGATGGCCTGCTCGGCGGCCAGGAAACTCATCCACGTCCACCGGTCGGTCTGCACCACCAGTCGGCCCTCGACCCGCCCGGCCACGTCGAAGCCCTTTACCTCGCCGGCGATGCGGGTCGGATAGCCGGACGCGTCGAACAGGCTGATCCAGTCCAGCATGCTCTTGCCAGCGGTGACCGTCCCCCAGTGTTCATCGGGGCTCATCCCGCTCGGCGCCACCGTGCCGAGACCGGTGATCACCGCCCGCCGGCCAGTGCCGATGGTTCGCTCGCTACGCTCGTTCACGCGACCGCTCCTAACCGGCGAAACAGCATCGCGGACTGAAAACCCCCGAACCCGCTGCCCACCGACAAGGCAACGTTCACCGGCAGTTCCCGCGCGGTGTTCGGGGTGTAGTCGAGGTCGCATTCGGGGTCCCGGTTGGCCCAGTTCGCGGTCGGCGGCACGACGTCGCTGTCGATGGCAAGTGCGCACGCGGCCATCTCGATCGCGCCGATCGCGCCGAGGGAATGGCCGATCATGGACTTGATCGAGCTGATCGGCACCCGGTAGGCGACATCGCCGAGCGACCGCTTGAACGCCGCCGTCTCGTGCCGGTCGTTCTGCCGGGTACCCGAGCCGTGCGCGCAGATGTAGGACACAGTGGACGGATCGAGCCGCGCCTGGCGCAACGCGTCGTCGACGGCGAGGGACATCTCCATACCGTCCGGCCGCAGCCCGGTCATGTGGAAACCGTTGCTGCGCGCGCCATAGCCGGCCACCTCGCAGTAGATCGGCGCACCACGGCGCACGGCGTGGTCCAGTTCCTCAAGGATCAGCACGGCGGCGCCCTCGCCGAGCACGAACCCGGTGCGGTCCCGATCGAACGGGCGGGACGCGTGCGCCGGGTCGTCGTTGTCCGGTGTGGTGGCCTTGATCGCGTCGAACGACGCCGCCGTCACGGGGGACAGCGGCGAGTCGGACGCGCCCGCGATGACCACGTCCGCCTCGCCGTCCTGCACGAGCTGGTGGGCGTAGCCGATGGCGTCGATGCCGGACGTGCACCCGGTTGACACGACCTGGACCGGTCCGTGTGTGCCGTAGCGGGCGGCGATGTCCGCGGCCAGGCTGCTCGGTACCAGTGCCTGGTAGAGGAAACGGCTCGCGTAGTCGGCGTCCACCAGCCAGTGTCGGCCGGTGTCGCTGAGCACGACGTACTCGGATTCCAGCGCCGTCGTGCCGCCGACCGCCGAGCCCATCACGACCCCGGTGTGGTCCAACAGTTCCTCGGTGAGTTCGAGCCCGCTGTCCGTCAACGCCTCGGCGGCGGCCGCGAGGCCGAACTGTATGTACCGGTCGGAACGCCGGATGTCCTTGGCGGACAAGCCGGCCTCGACCGGGTCGAAGTCGCACTCGGCGGCTACCTGGGACCGGAACGTGGTCGGGTCGAACAGGCTGATCCGCCGGGTCGCGGTGCGGCCGTCGGTGATGAGGGACCAGAACGCCTTTCTGGTCACCCCGCCGGGCGCGACGACACCGACCCCGGTGACGACCGTCCTACGTGGACTGTCCTCGCTCATGTGAGCCTCGCGGCGAACTCTCGGGCCTGCTCGGCCGTTTCGGTGTCCACGTGGCCGAGTTCCGGGCGGGGCGCCAGCGGGCACAGGTGGAACACCGCGCGTACCTGCTCGGTGCCGGCGTTGCGCAGCCGA
>DATBCR010000898.1:0-3300 GCA_036270375.1 Pseudonocardiaceae bacterium
GTGAGCGAGACACCGCACCCCAGCAACCCAGACGTGGCACGGATGGAATACAAGCTCTACCGGAAGAAGCCCGATGGCAGCCTGGAGCTGGACCCGTCCGGTAATCCCGTGCTGTCCACCGGTAAAGCCAAGTTGAAGACCGTGATCAAGGATCTCGGCACCAACAGCGGGAAATGGGAGAAAACCGCGACGGAGGCTGCGGACAATGCCATCAAGGCCAAGGCACTCCCCACCGGCGGGGGCCTGTTCAATGCCAGTTCCGCGGACGGCACGGCACTGACGCTCGCCTACCGGCCACCGAAGATTGACACGTTCTTCCCGAACTTCTAGCCTGGCCTTGGACATCGAATGGAGGTAACCGTGACCGCCCGCATACCGGATGCCCGGGTCGACGCGCTGGAGATCCGACCCGGCTCAGGCCAGGGGCGGCTCGTGGAGACAGTGGGCGACGGATCGGAAGGCCATATGCTGCTGGTGTCCACGTTGGTCGCCTTTCCGACCAGCCTCGCCTATTATGTCGCCAGTGGTGTGGCCGATCGCGAGGGGATCGGTAAGGACGAGAGCGGTTTTCGATATCCGACTGACGAACTCGATCCCGGCGAGGAACCGTTCGACGACGTCGATGTCTACAATCCGCTGGGTGCCGTGTTCGTCAGTATTCCGGCCTTTGAACGACTCATGGCCCGCTATCTCAGGTGTCTCGCCACCGTGGCCACGGCCACTCACGACGCCGTCATCGACGCGCCGTGGTGGCCGGACTTCCTCGGCGCGGTAGACATCATCGAGGCTCGCGTCGAGCCATCCACGGCTCTATGACAGTCGCACAGTCCTGGTCGTCCACGGTGTGGACCAGATCGAGGAATGCGGTCCGGTGCGCGGGCCATCCCGGGGACGACCAGGCGGTCAATGTGATGACGACGACGTCGCAGCAGCCCGGTTCCATCAGGAATGCCTGGAGTTGCGCGGTGTTCCCGGTGTGCCACTCGGCCACGACGACCGGGCCGAGCGGCGTTTCAATGGTGACCGTCTCGTGGCCGGTGTCGTCCAGCCGCCAGCGCAGTGCATTGGTGTGCTCGCGGGACCAGTCCGCGGCGCCGGGCACGTTGGCGCCGGTCAGGATCGCGCCGTCGGACAGCACAGCCAGCAGGTAACCGCCGGCCCGGGTGGTCTCCTCGATCATCTGCCGCGCAAGCACTTCCGTTTCGGCGACCAGGCTCGGCCGGTCCCGGATCCGGTTCAGGGCGGCGGCCAGGCGTGGCACCGCGTGGTCCGGCCGTGTCAGGTCGACGATGGTGACGTCCGGTGGCAGCGTGAGCCTCATGGTCAGTGTCTCTGGTCGAATTGGCGCGCCCCGGCTTCGACGACCGCGCTGACCGATTTCTTGGACGGGTTGACGAGCACGCCGACACCTGCCGTCAGCAGCGGGTTGCTACCGTCCACTTGGAACGGTATCTGCGCCGCGGCGGCCAGCGCCGGCCGCCGGGCCGCGACCCTGCCACGTTCGACCTGGTGTGCCGCGGACAGCATCGGATCGGCGGCCGCGGCCGTGTGCCGGCCGTTGGTGTATGGGCGCGCCGCGCCGGCCAGTGACGTGCTGTCCCGGCGGGCCTTGCCGAGTGCGCCCACCTCGCGGGCCGCGGTCAGGCCACCGCGCGCGTCGACCGCGTCCAGCACGAAGTTCAACACCGACGACCCGCCCGGCGCACCGGTGATCACCTGTTCCGCGTCTCCGGCCAGATGGACGGCGCCTGCGTCGGCGGCGAGCGGTCCGGTGATGGCGTCGATCAGGTCCACGCCGGGAATCGGCGCCGCGATCGCGGTGACCGTGGCGCTCCACTGGGCGACCGTGCCGGCGGCGCTGGTCACGTCGTTCACGAGGCCCTGCAGGAGGCTGGGATGCGTCGTCGGTTCGAAGCTGTTCGGCCGGGCCGACTCGATCCGGGACGCGGTCGTGTTCGCCTGGCTGGTGTGCTTTTCCTGCAACAGATCCGCCCGGTTCCGCAGGTCGTTCAGCGCGCCGTCCACGTGTTCCCACCGGTTGTAGGCGGCGGCCAACGCCGGTGTCTCGCCTTCTATGCCGTTGCCGCCGAGTTGTGCCGGGTCGTAGATCCCGGGATCGGTGCCCGGCCGGATGGCCGCGAACGCGGCCTGGTACTGCGCCTTGCAGACGGCCATCTGCCGTGCGAGCGCCGCGGCCTGGCGTTCCCACTCCTCGGCAAGACGCTGGTTGTCCGACATCTGGGCCACCCACTCCTCCAACGCGGTGCCCGCGATCGCCATCGACTCGACGCCCGAGTTCAGCGCGGGAACGAGATCCGAACCGGCGCTGGCGTAGGTGCTCGCGGCCGAACCGGACCACGTGCCGGCGAAATCGAGCGCGCTGTGCAGCCGCTGCGCGCTCGCCATGAGTTCCCTGGTCGCGTTCCGCATTGCCTGGATCGCGGCGTGCACCGCGCTTGGCGTGCCCGCCAGGGTGATGAGCAGATTCGGGTAGTACGTCATTCCGCCACCCCGAACTTCGTCGTGAACGACTGCTGGGCCGCGTCCTCGACGTGCGTGTAGTTGGCATTCGCGCCGTTGATCGTGGTCGCCATGGCCTCGATCCGCTCGCGCACGCCGCGCAGGCCGTCCAGCCACTGGCCGCGCAGCGCTTCGACGGCGCCCGGCAGATTGCCCGGGCCGAGATCACCCTTCGACAGCGTCAGCATGGACACGGCCGAAGCGACCGAGTCGGCCACGGCGCGCAGTTCGCCGACCCGGCTGGCCAGGCCGGACGGGTCCACGGTGTACCCGGCCGCGGCCCGCGCCGCGTCGGCCGCCCGCATCCGAGCCAGTTCGCCCGGCGCGAGCGTGAACGTCTGGGACAGCGGCCCGAAGGGGCCGTAGCTCGATGACATGCCGGTCAGTACAGCCGATCGTGATCACCAAGCGCGGCGATGCTACGCGGTGCGGCACACGCACTGCACGCATCGGCAAGAGCGCGGCCGGCAGGTGTGCCAGGCGTGCCGACGTTGTGCCCAATTGAGTAACAATGCGGTTGGCGCGACGGCGGATCGGTGATCATGTATGCCGGCCGATCGACGGACAACACAGGACGGGAAACACGGGGAATGTCGGAAAAACCCGATCAGCGGCAGGTCACGGCGGTCGACGGCCGCCGGCACGACGGCCAGCTCCACGACCACTCGCTCCTGGCCCGGCAACAGCGGTTCAGCACATCCGGCCTGCACACCGGCGCGGTGTTCACGGCCGACGTGGATCGGCTGTTACAGGCCGTTCAGCAATGGCAGAAATGCGCTG
>DATBCR010000899.1:0-2615 GCA_036270375.1 Pseudonocardiaceae bacterium
TCTCGCCGACCACCATGCCCTCGTAGGCATCGGCGCCCGGCTCGACGAAGAACGTGCCCCGGTCGGCGAGCTGGATCAGGGCGTAGGCGGTGACCGAGCCGGTCCGGTCGGCGACCAGCGACCCGGTGTGCCGGGTACGCAGCTCGCCCGCCCACGGGAAGTAGCCCTCGAAGACGTGGTTCATGATGCCGGTGCCCCGGGTCTCGGTCAGGAACTCGGTGCGGAACCCGATCAGGCCACGGGCCGGCACCACGTACTCCAGCCGCACGCGGCCGGTGCCGTGGCCGCTCATGGTGTGCAGCTGACCCTTGCGGCCGGCCAGAAGTTGGGTCAGCACGCCGAGATGCTCCTCGGGCGCGTCCACGGTCAGGTGCTCGAACGGCTCGCACAGCTTGCCGTCGATCATCCGGGTGACCACCTGCGGCTTGCCGACGGTCAGCTCGAAACCCTCCCGGCGCATGGTCTCCACCAGGATCGCCAGCGCGAGCTCGCCACGGCCCTGCACCTCCCAGGTGTCCGGGCGTTCGGTCGGCAGCACGCGCACACTCACGTTGCCGACGAGTTCGGTGTCCAGTCGGGCCTTGACCAGGCGTGCGGTCAGCTTGGTACCGCCGCCCCGGCCGGCGAGCGGTCCGGTGTTCGCGCCGATGGTCATCGAGATCGCCGGCTCGTCCACGGTGATCCTCGGCAGCGGGCGCGGGTCGTCCGGGTCGGCGAGCGTGTCGCCGATGGTGATCTGCGGGATGCCGGCGATCGCCACCAGGTCGCCCGCGTGCGCCTCCTGGGTGGGTACCCGGTCCAGGGCCTCGGTGATCAGCAGTTCGGTGACCTTGACCCGGTCCACCGAGCCGTTCTCCCGGCACCACGCCACCATCTGACCCTTGCGGAGACGCCCCGCGTGGATGCGGCACAGCGCGATCCGGCCGAGGAAGCTGGACGCGTCGAGGTTGGTGACGAGCGCCCGCAGCGGGGCCTCGGCGTCACCGGTGGGCGGCGGCACGTGCGCGAGGAGGGTGTCGAACAGGGGGTCGAGGTTCTCGCTGTCCGGCATCGCGCCGTCGGCCGGGGCGTGCAGGCTGGCCCGGCCGGCGCGGGCGGAGGCGTAGACGACGGGCAGATCGAGCACGGAGTCGTCGACGGAGTCCAGTTCGGCGGCCAGTTCCAGGAGCAGGTCGTGGGTTTCCTCGACCACCTCGGCGATCCGCGCGTCCGGCCGATCCACCTTGTTGACCACCAGGACGACCGGCAGCCCGGCGGCCAGCGTCTTGCGCAGCACGAACCGGGTCTGCGGGAGCGGGCCCTCACTGGCGTCGACGAGCAGCAGCACGCCGTCCACCATGGCGAGGCCGCGCTCGACCTCACCGCCGAAGTCGGCGTGGCCAGGGGTGTCCACCACGTTGATGGTGACGGAGTCGTTCGGGTCGTTCGGGTTGGCCCGGCGCACGGCGGTGTTCTTGGCCAGGATGGTGATGCCCTTCTCGCGCTCCAGCTCACCGGAGTCGAGCACCCGGTCGACGAGTTCGGCACGGGCCGCGAAGGCACCGGACTGCCGGAGCATCGCGTCCACCAGAGTGGTCTTGCCATGGTCGACGTGTGCCACGATCGCCACGTTGCGCAGGTCGGTGCGCAGGCGCGCGACCGAGACGGGGTCGGACACGGTGGCCGTGGGCACGCGAAACTCCTAGTGCGATGGAAGGCTGAGAAGACGGGCCGCCGGCGACGTTTCACCCAGGTGCGGCAGTGTTCAGGGTACCGGTCGATCGATCCGGCAGGACAGCGGTCGACGGTGTGACAGACGTCCGGTCGCCGCGTCACCGCTGGCCGCGCGGGCTTCGCGGCTTGAGGATCTGGGGAAATTGCGCACCGGCGAAGGTCTAGACTTCGCCTTGTGCGTACACATCGTGGCATGTGGTGGGCCGCCGACCGGCGGCCCTGACGCGTACCACCAGGCCGCCCACGGGTGGCCTGTGATGTTGCACACGGGTGTCCGGGGGCCGGCCGCGACCGAGGAGCACCGTCATGACCCGGCTTTCCGGAATCACGCCGTCCGGCCATGTCCAGTTGGGCAACTACCTTGGCGCCATCAGGAGATGGGCGGCCAACACAACGCCAGACGACCTGTACTTCGTGTGCGACCTGCACGCCATGACGACCGCGCACAACCCGACCCGGCTGCGGGGGTTGACGAGGGAACAGCTCGCGGTGCTGCTGGCCGCCGGGATCGACCCGGACCTGGTGTTCGTGCAGTCGGACCTGATCGCGGAGCACGCGGCGCTGACCTGGGTGCTGGAGTGCGTGTGCACGTTCGGCGAGGCGCGGCGGATGATCCAGTTCAAACAGAAGTCGGCCGGCGCGGAGTCGGTGCGGTTGAGTCTGGTGACGTATCCCGTGCTGATGGCGGCGGACATTCTGTTGTACGGGGCGGACGAGGTGCCGGTCGGGGAGGACCAGGCGCAGCACGTCGAACTGGCGCGGACTTTGGCGCGGCGGTTCAACGGCACGTACGGGGATGTGTTCGCGGTGCCTCGACTGGCATTGCCGGATGCGGCGGCACGGATCAAGGATCTGGCCGATCCGGCACGGAAAATGGCCAAGTCGGCCTCGGATGCGGCAGG
>DATBCR010000900.1:0-1824 GCA_036270375.1 Pseudonocardiaceae bacterium
CCTCGGCGCACCACTCCATGGAGCCGCCTTGGCACGTCATCGAGAGGACCAGGGATCTTGTACGGGCGCTCTGAGGTCAGGCCACGTCATCCCTCGGCGACCAAGATCGTGGTGAGCGGCGGCTTCGGGGTCGGCAAGACCACCTTCATCGGCGCGATCTCCGAGATCGAACCGCTGACCACCGAAGCATCGATGACCGAACGATCGGTGGGCATCGACGACGCGTCGCTGCTGACCGCGAAGACAACCACCACGGTGGCACTGGACTTCGGCCGGATCACGCTGGACCGGTCGCTGATCCTCTACCTGTTCGGCACACCGGGCCAGGAACGGTTCGACTTCCTGTGGGACGACCTGGCAACGGGCGCACTGGGTGCGGTGATCATCGCGGACACCAGGCGGATCGAGGACTGCTACCCGGTGCTTGACTACTTCGAGGACAGGTCGACACCGTTCATCGTCGCCGTCAACGACTTCGACGGCGCGGACCGGTTCGACCTGGACGAGGTCCGCGAAGCTCTCGGCGTCGACGAGGCGATTCCCGTCGTGCACTGCGACGCGCGCAGCCGCGAGTCGGTCAAGGAGGTACTGGTCGCCCTGATCGAACAGGTGCTGCTGCAGCGGGTTGCCTGATCGTGATCGGCGGGTGCCCCCTGTCTTGACGTATCCCCTGTCACAGCGCCTTTCGGCATGGGAAAGTGCCGGTGTGGTGAGTACGCAGCCTGATCCACCGCCCTCGGACGTCCCCATCCCGCCGGAACTGGTCGAGGAACGGAACGTGGTACGCCGGTTGGAGGCCCAACTGGCGGCCGTGTACGGCGCGGACACGCCGGCCTACTGGCGTGCCATGGCCGATCAGTTGCACGCATACCTTGCCAGCGCCCGGTTCGCGGCCATGCACGGCCCACGCCACGCGGCTGGATCCGGGACCGTGGCCGCGGACGACCCGGCACGGCGTGCGCACAGCTGGCTGGTTCGCGTCGCGGCGGCATATCGCGCTCTCGCCGCGACGAGTGTCAACACCTGATCCTGTAACTTACAGCGCACGGCGAAACCCGGACGCCTCACGAGGTCGGCGGTACCCCGGTATTTCGCGTGTGGTGGTTGCCGTGCCCCGGATGGTGTTGAGTCGTCGGACTCGGTGACGTGGTTGGCGTCTGGCCGCCGGTGGCCGGAGCGTTCCGCAGGGTCGGCTGCGGTGCCTGCGTGGTCGTGCCGGTGTCCGAGCCGAACTTGGGGGGCGCGATCACCGGGACGGCGGTTGTCGTCGTGCCGGGGGTGGTCGGGTCGGTGGACAGCCCGGCTCCATCGCCCGGCTGGCCCGGATTCATCGGTGTGGCAACGTGTATCACCACAGCGCCCTGCGGCACGGCGGCCCGCGGTGCCGGCCCGCTGTCGGTGGTGCCGTGCGGCCGGGTCGCGGTGATCGGCACGGACGGCGTGAGGCGCGGCAGCAGCGACGTCAACATCCAGGCCGACGCGATGATCGCGATGGCAAGCCCGGAGCCGGCGACCGCGAGCCGCCGCCAGCCGACGAACAACGGCTTCCCGACCCGCGTCAGCCCGCTGATCCGGTCCGTCGGGCCGACCCCGTCCCGTATCGCCATCAGCCGGGCGACGCAGTCGGCGGCCGTCGGGCGGTCCGCAGGCGACAGCGCGGTCATGCGGGCCAACAGATCAGCGAGGGCGGACGGCAGGTCGGCGGGCAGCTTCGGCGGCCGGTGCAGGCGGGCGAGCGCGGACTCCACCTTGCTGACACCCGGATATTCGAGTTGGCCGGTGAGACATTCCAGCAGCACCAAGCCAAGCGAGTACACGTCAGCC
>DATBCR010000901.1:0-13721 GCA_036270375.1 Pseudonocardiaceae bacterium
TGCCAACGGTGGCAGCACGTACTTCTTCCAGAACGAGAACCCGTACGACCCGCCGACCCAGTCCGCGTGGATGAACGGCGGCACGAACGGCTACGCCGCCTATGAAGTGGCCCCGTCGGTCACCACGCACCAGGCGTTCGGCGTCGGCAGCTACTGCTTCTTCAACGTCAACCCCGCGATCGTCAACGACCACGCCTTCGAGGCACCGAACACCCCTGGAGTCCAGTTCCACGATCTGCTGACGGTGTCGCTCGGCGGCGTCGGCACGATCAGCCACGTGATCAACCAGACCGGCGCGGCGGTCAACTCCGGCAACAACAACGTCTATCTGCCCGCTTTCCCGTAGCTCCCAACGGGAAGCGCGCCATGACGCCGCCCCCGCCCGATCGCAGGATCAGGCGGGGGCGTGCTCGCGCAACGCACCGAGCACGACGGCCCACAGCGGATGCGACTCGCTGCCACGCCGAACCGCCGTGAACACCCGCCGGATCGGCCGGTCACCGGACACCGGCCGCACGACGGCGCCACCCAGTTCGACCCCGCGCAACGCCGACCGAGGCACAAGGCCGACACCCGCACCAGCCGCCGCAAGTGCTGCCACCGCACGGAAATCGTCGGACAGGCAGTCCACCCTCGGCTGGAAACCGGCCCGTTCGCATGCCAGCAGCACGAGATCGTGGCACGGGTTGTCCGGCCACGGAATGATCCACGGCTCGGGTGCCAATGCCGCCAGCCTGATCTCCGGCGTGCCCGCCAGCGGGTGGCCGGGCGGCAGGACCACGTCGAACGGTTCGGCGTAGAGCGGTTCGCGCAGCACTCTCGGGTCGTCCTCGGCCGGCGCGCCCCGGTAGTCCACCGCGACCGCCACGTCCACCTTCCGGTCGATCAGCAGCGGCACGCTTGCGTTGCCCTCGGCGTCCCGCACCCGGACCCGCAGCAGCGGCGCGCTCAACCGCAGGGACGCCACGCTCGGTGCGACGACCTCGGTGATGGCGGTGGCGAACGCCGCGACCGTCACCTCGCCGACGGTCCCCGCCGAGCACGCGGCCAGATCGGCGGCGGCCCGCTCCAGTTGGGTGGCGATGACGCTGGCGTGCGCGGCCAGCACGTGACCGGCGGCCGTGAGCCGGACCGCGCGGCCACGGCGCTCCAACAGCGGTTGGCCGGCCTCGGCTTCCAGGGCGGCCAACTGTTGGGAGACGGCCGACGGGCTGAGGTAGAGCGCCCGCGCCGCCGCGGTCACCGTGCCGTGGTCGGCCAGTGCACGCAGCACACGCAGCCGGCGGGGGTCGATCACGTCTTCAGTGTCGCACGATCGTGAAGTAGAGCTGCACAACGGAAGCCACAAAAAGGCGATGGACTGTACGATCGCGTAGCACCACAGTTCGGCTCTAACAGAGTTCGGCTCTAACAGCAGGTGCGTCCACGAGAGGTGTTTTCCATGAGGGCGCTTGTCAAGACCGCCGCACAACCCGGCCTCGAACTGGCCGACGTGCCGGTGCCCGAAGTCGGTGCCGGGCAGGTGCTGATCAAGGTGCTGCGGACCGGGATCTGCGGCACCGACCTGCATATCGAGTCGTGGGACCCGTGGGCCGCCGCCACGATCACGCCGCCGCTCGTGCTCGGTCACGAGTTCGTCGGCGAGGTCGCCGATGTGGGCGCCGGGGTGGTCGCGGTCAAGCCGGGCGACCTGGTCAGCGGCGAGGGTCACATCGTGTGCGGCAGCTGTCGCAACTGCATGGCCGGCCGGCGGCACCTGTGCATCCGGACCATCGGCCTCGGCGTGCACACCAACGGCGCGTTCGCCGAGTACGTCGTGCTGCCGGAGAGCAACGTCTGGGTGCACCGGCACGAGATCGACCTCGACGTGGCCGCGATCTTCGACCCGTTCGGCAATGCCGTGCACACCGCGCTGGCGTTCGGCGTGGTCGGCGAGGATGTGTTGATCACCGGTGCCGGCCCGATCGGCATCATGGCGGCCGCGGTCGTCAAGCACGCAGGGGCGCGGCACGTGGTGATCACCGACGTCAGCCCGTACCGCCTCGAGTTGGCGCGGAAGGTCGGCGTGCACCTGGCGCTTGACGTGCGGACCGAGAGCATCGCCGAGGCCCAGCGGGTACTCGGGATGAAGGAGGGGTTCGACGTCGGCCTCGAGATGTCCGGGCAGCCCGCGCCGCTGCGGGACATGATCGCCAACATGACGCACGGCGGCCGGATCGCGGTGCTCGGCCTGCCGTCCGACGACATCACGATCGACATGGCCAGGGTCGTCACGCACATGCTGACCGTCAAGGGCATCTACGGGCGCGAGATGTACGACACCTGGTACGCGATGTCCGTACTGCTGCAGGCCGGCCTGGACATCACCCCGGTGATCACCGACCGGTTTGGCTACGCTCAGCACGGCGTGGCGTTCGCCGCCGCCCGCTCGGGCCAGTGCGGCAAGGTCATCATCGACTGGACCAGGGAGACCGTCCACTGAGGAGGAATACGGTGTTCGACCGCATGCGCGACGACCTGCGCGGCACCCTGGACGAGATCAGGGCGGCCGGGCTGTGGAAGGGCGAACGTGTCATCGCGAGCCCACAGGCGGCCGGCATCCGGGTCGGCGGCACGGACGTACTCAACTTCTGCGCCAACAACTATCTCGGCCTCGCCGACCATCCCGATGTCATCGCGGCCGCGCAGCGGGCGCTGGACCGGTGGGGCTTCGGTATGGCGTCGGTGCGGTTCATCTGCGGCACGCAGGAACCGCACAAGTAGCTGGAGGCCGCCCTGTCCGCGGTCCTCGGCGCAGAGGACACCATCCTCTACAGCTCGTGCTTCGACGCCAACGGCGGCATCTTCGAGACGCTGCTGTCCGAAGTGGACGCCGTGATCTCGGACGAACTCAACCATGCCAGCATCATCGACGGCATCCGGCTGTGCAAGGCGCGGCGGTTCCGCTACCGAAACCGGGACATGGCCGATCTGCAACGGTGTCTCGAGGAGTCCGCCGACGCCCGCTACCGGCTGGTGGTCACCGACGGCGTGTTCTCCATGGACGGCTACTTCGCGCCGCTTGACGAGATCTGCGCGCTCGCCGAACGCCACGACGCCCTGGTGATGGTGGACGACTCGCACGCGGTCGGCTTCATCGGCGCGCACGGCCGTGGCACGCCGGAACTGCACGACGTGATCGACAAGATCGACATCATCACCGGCACGCTCGGCAAGGCTCTTGGCGGTGCGAGCGGCGGGTACGTCAGCGCCCGCGCGGAGATCGTGGCCCTGCTGCGGCAGCGGTCCCGGCCCTACCTGTTCTCGAACTCCCTGGCACCGTCGATCGTCTCGGCGTCGCTGCGGGTGCTGGAGCTCCTGTCCACTTCGGACGACGCGCGGGATCAGCTTCGCCGAAACACCATGCTGTTCCGGGCGGAGATGACGGCGGCCGGGTTCGACATCCTGCCCGGCAGCCACCCGATCACGCCGGTGATGATCGGTGATGCCGCGACCGCGGACCAGATGGCGCAGGCGTTGCTGAAGCTCGGGATCTACGTCATCGCGTTCTCGTATCCCGTGGTGCCCAAGGACAAGGCGCGGATCCGGGTCCAGCTGTCCGCGGCGCACTCCGAGGACGACGTGCGCAGGGCGGTGGCCGGTTTCACCAAGGTGCGGGACGAGATGGCTATTTGACACTGCCGGCGGTCAGGCCACCGACTAGATAGCGCTCGATCAGCGCGAACAGGACGACGACCGGGAGCACCGCGAAGATCGAGCCGGCGAACAGGAACTGCCAGTCGATGTGATACGCGCCGATGAACCGGTCCAGCGTCACGGTCAGCGGCTGGTGGTCCGGTGTGGTGGTCAGCGTCAGCGCGACGACGAACTCGTTCCACGCCGCGATGAACGTGAAGATCACTGCCGTGACGATGCCCGGTGCGGCCAGCGGCAGGGTCACGCGCAGCATCGAGCCGAACCGGCCGAGCCCGTCCAGCATGGCGGCCTCCTCCAGTTCCACCGGGATGCTGGCGAAGTAGCCGCGCAGGATCCAGATCGCGAAGGCCAGGTTGAAGCCGGCGTTGACGAGAATCAGCGATCCGAACGTGTTCACCAGGTTCAGTCGCAGGAACTCGCGGTACAGCCCGACCACCAGCGCGGTCGGCGCGAACATCTGCGTCACCAGCACCAGCAGCAGGAACGCCGTGCGGCCGCGAAACTTGTGCCGCGCGGTGTAGTACGCGGCGGGCACGGACACCAGCAGCACGATCACCGTGCTGCACCCGGCCACGATCAACGTGACCCGCAGGCTCGCCGCGACCGCGCCGCCCTGCCACGACCACACGTCGACGAAGTTGGACCAGGACCACTGGCGCGGCAGGAAAGTCGCCGGTGACGCGCCCAATTCGACGGCCGGTTTGAGGGCCGTCGTCACCATCACCAGATACGGCGACACGAAGAACAGCCCGATCAGCCACGCCAACGCGGTGAGCAGCACCGGGACGATGTCGGGGCGGGCCTGGTGCCGTTATGCGGTCGCCTCGTTCCAGCGCGACGTCTTGAGGTAAGGCAACACGAACACGACCACCAGCGCGAACTTCGCCACCGCCATGGCAGCGGACTCGTCGACGTCGGTGTCCTTCAGCTTGTGCACGAAGGTGGTCGTGGTGTCGGCGCCATAGCCCGCCCCGGTGTACATCGTGTAGTTGACGTCCCCTCCGCACCGAAGCGCGGAGGTTGCCCGGCTCGCGCCGGACGGTTCCTGTTTCCGTTCCCGAAGGGAGGTTGCGACAGGGGCCTCGCCGACTCACGCCGAGAAGGTCTTACCCCGCCTCCGCAGGCAGTGACCGCCGCCCGGCGGCCAACGATCATGTTACCAGGGATGCCAGCAAGGGTCGAACTGATGTTCGACTGCATCTGACCCGACGGTGTGTTCAGCACGCCGTGCGACCAGTCCAGCAGCCACTTGAAGATGATCGACGACATCACCACCGACGCGGCCCACGGCACGATCAGCGCCCACCGCACCACGGTCCGGCCGACGAACCGCCGATTGAGCAACTGGGCCAGCAGCAAGGAGATCACGACGGTCGCGACCACGACCACGACGACCCATGCCACCGTCCGCAACACCACCTGCGGCAGCGCGGGTTCCCGCAGCAGGTCGACGTACTTCGACCAGCCGGCCGAACCACGGACGTAGCCGGACGTGCCGATGCGCAGGAACGACGTGCGCACCATCTCCTCGACGGGCCACAGCCCGACGCCACCGATCAGCACCAGCGCGGGCAGCAGCCACGGCAGGGGAGCCAACGCGCGCAAGGCTTTCGAGCGTGACCGACGGCTCGCCGGGCGGGTGGTGACCCGCCCGGCGACCGCGCCCTCGCCGCTGCTGCCATTGGCGTTGCTGCCACTGCCACTGTCGCCGTCATCGGCATCGGCGCAGGAGTTCCGGTTGCGGTTGGCGGCGGCATTGGCGTTCGCGCTGGCGCTGCCGCCGCTGTTCGCGTTGCCGTTCGCGCTGGTGCTGCCGCCGCCGTTCGGGTTGCCGTCCCCGCTGCCGCTGGCGTTCGCGTTGCCGTTCGCGTTGCGCACGACTGTCAGCCGCCGGCGTTCTGTTCGGCCTTCTGGGCGGTCTGCTGGATCGCGTCCAGTACCGACTTCGGGTCGGCGCCCTGGACCGCGGTGCCGATCTGGTGCTTCATGGCGTCCTCGACGGTCGGCCATGCCGGGTCGGTCTGCGGGTAGAACGTGGCCTTCGGCAGGACCGCGAGGAACGGCTTGAGGCTCGCGTCCGCCGGGTCGGCAGCCATCGCGTCGTTCGCGGACCTCGTGGTGGGCAGGAACTTCTCGCCGGTCAGGAACTTCGCGTAGTTCTGCTGCTGGAACACGAAGTTCAGCCACCGTGACACGGCGTCCTTGTTGCCGCCGTTGCCCTTGTCGAACGCCATCACGAAGTCGCCGACGCCGAGCGTGGAGTCCAGCGCGCCGTCCTTGCCGGCCACCGCCGCCAGACCGAAGTTCACCGGCAGGTGCTTGCTTGTGATGTCCTCCATCGGTGTCATCAGGCCGAGCATCATGCCGACCCGGCCCGCCTCGAAGTCGGCGAACGTGCCGGTGGTGCGGTTGACGGCGTCCGGGTTCGGCTCCGTCAGCCCTGCCTTCACCAGACCGGCCATGTAACTGAGGGTCTGCACGTTCTGGCTGCTGTTGATCGCCCACTTGCCGCCGCTGTCAACGAATCCGCCGCCGTTGCCGAGCAGCCACAGCAGCGTTTCGGCCTGCGCTTCCTCGCTGCCGAGCGGCATGCCGTACGGCTGCGGGCAACCGGCCGCCTTGAGCTTCCCGGCGTCCGCGGTGAGTTCGGCCCAGGTGGTGGGCGGTGTGGCCGGGTCGATGCCGGCCTTGGTGAACCAGTCCTTGTTGTAGTACATGAGGCGCGCGGACAGAATGAACGGGATGCCGTACTGGCTGCCCTTGTAGGTGCCGATCTGCTTGGCGTTCGGCAGCATGTCGGACAGCGTGCCGGCGGACAACACGTCGGTCGCCTTGTACAGCAGGTTGTCCTGCGCGAAGTCGATCCAGTGGTCCACGTTGAGGACGTCGGGCTGCTGGTGGTTCTGCACCAGGTTCTTGACGTAGTCCTCGATGTTGTTCCAGTTCTGGATATCGACATGCACCGTGTAGCCGGGGTTGGCCGCCGCGAACCGGCGCGCCATGTCCTGCCAGTACGGCGCGGTCGCGTCGCTGTACTCGGCGGCGACGAAGGTGATCGTCTTGGTGCCGCCGCCGCTCGCGTTGTCGGTGGAACCGCTGCCGCAACCGGCCAGGACCAGCGCCGCGGCCACCGCGGTCGTCGCCGTCATCAGATGCCGCTTCACCTTGCTACCACCTATGCACACAGACGCTCATTTGTGCTGAGTATGTGGCAACTTACATCATTAATCAACAGTCGCGCGCAGCCGATCTGCTCGATACTGTAACTTGAGGCATCAAAAGAACATGTCCGAGCACCGACGGAGGACCCCCGTGACACACACCGAGCAGGAGATCGCCAGCCAGCCGGCCTGTTGGCGACGCGCGGCCGCGCTGGCCACGAACGTCGCCGACGTGCTGCCCCGGCCCGGCGAGCGGGTCGCGGTGACCGGCTGCGGCACATCCTGGTTCGTCGCGCAGTGCTACGCGGCGCTGCGCGAGGGCGCGGGCCTCGGCGAGACGGACAGCTTCAGCGCGTCCGAGTTCCCGGTGCGGCGGCACTACGACCGGGTGCTCACGCTGTCCAGATCGGGCACGACGACCGAGGTGCTGTGGCTGCTCGGCCAGTTGCGCGGCCGGGTGCCGACGGTCGCGATCACCGCCGACCCACACACGCCGGTGATGACCGCCGCCGACCATGTCGTGGTGCTGGACTTCGCGGATGAGCGGTCGGTGGTGCAGACCCGGTTCGCGACGAGCCAGCTCGCCCTGTTGCGGGCAAGTCTCGGTGCGACGGTCGACGGTGTGATTGAGGACGCGGAGTCGGTACTCCGGTCGGAACCGCCGGCGTCGTTGGTGGCCGCTGAGCAGTTCACGTTCCTTGGCAGCGGTTGGACCGTCGGGTTGGCGGCGGAGGCGGCCCTGAAGATGCGGGAGGCCGCACGGGCGTGGACCGAGTCGTACCCGGCGATGGAGTACCGGCACGGCCCGATCAGCATCGCGGGGCCGGGCCGGGTGACGTGGATGATCGGCGCGGCACCGGCCGGTCTGGCCGAGGACGTCCTGCGGGCGGGCGGCACATTCGTGGCGTCCGATGTGGACCCGATGGCGGAACTGGTTCGGGTGCAACGACTCGCGGTGGCCGTTGCCCGCGCACACGGCGAGGACCCGGACCGCCCACGCAACCTGACCCGCTCGGTGATCCTGACCGACGCCGTGGCCGGGAGCGACCCGGTGACGTTCTAGCAGCGGCGCGCACGGCCACGATCTGGGCCGCCCACGCACCCTGACCGCGCGGCGGATCCGCACCGACACCGTGGCTGCGGGTGAGCACGACCTCGTGTCGTTTCCAGCGGCGGTCATGCGACCTGGACCGACACACCTTCGCTCTCGAACATCGCCACCACCGCGTCGGGTGCGCCGCTGTCCGTGATCAGCGTGCGCACCGCCGACGTTGGGCAGATCTGCGCGAACGCCTGCCGGCCGAGCTTGGAGCTGTCCGCGACCACGACCACCTGCCGGGCCCGCTGCGCCATCATCCGGTTGATGCTGGCCTCGCCCTCGTGGTGGGCGTAGGCGCCGAGGCGCGGGTCGAGCGCGTCGACGCCGAGGAACACCACGTCCAGCGTGATTTCGGCCAGGATGAGTGTCGCGAGTGGACCGGTCAGCTCGAACGACTGCGGCCGGGCGACGCCACCGGTCACCACGATCTTCACCTGTGGCCGAACCGCCAGCTCGTTCGCGATGTTCAGCGCGTTGGTGACCACGGTGAGCGCCGGCCCGTCCGCCCGGACCGACATGTCCGACCTGGTGGCCAGGGCCCGCGCGACCTCCGTCGTCGTGGTGCCGCCGTTCAGGCCGACCACGCTGCCCGGCTCGACGAGTGCCGCGGCCGCGCGCGCGATGCGTTCCTTCTCCGGGGCGTGCCGCGCGGCCTTGTAGCGCAACGGCAGGTCGTAGGCGACGTTGTTGGCGACCGCGCCGCCTCGGGTCCGGCTCAACAGCTGCTGTTCGGCGAGGTGGTCGAGATCGCGGCGGATCGTGGCGGCGGACACGTCGAGTTCGGCCGCGAGATCGTCGACGTCGACGCGGCCCTGCCGGCCGATGATCTCCAGCAGGGCGCTGAGCCGGCCATGCCGATCCATACGACAACCCCTTCGTCGCGGCGCGCACCGCACGGCCGTGGTCAGTGTCTACCAGGCCGGCGTGCGATGCGCGCAACACTTGGCAACTTCTGCTCACTAATGCATCATAGACACGTCAATCAATCACAAGTGGACGGCAAGATCGGGGCTCGGTGCACGGAAACGTGATCGCGCTGGACGTCGGCGGCAGCCAGGTCAAGGCGGGCATCGTCGACGGCGGGCTGCGCGACGTCCACACCCTGAGCCGACCGACCAACCGGCTGGCCGGTGTCGTCCCGCTCGACCAACTGACCGGCCTGATCACCGAACTGTCCGACATGGCAACCGATCGCGGGCTCGACGTGCGCGCGGTGGGGGTCGCGGTGCCGGGCATCGTTGACGAGCGGCGCGGGCATGTCCGGCTGGCGGCGAATCTGGGCTGGCACGACCATCCGATCGGCTCGCTGCTTGCCGACCGTGTCGCGCTGCCGCTGCGGATCGGCCACGACGTGCGGTCCGGCGGGCTGGCCGAGTTCACCGTCGGCGCGGCGAAAGGCGTGGCGGATACGTTGTTCGTGGCGATCGGCACCGGCATCGCGGCAGCCGTGCGCTGTGGTGGTTCGGACGTCTCGGCGGGCGGTTTCGCCGGCGAGCTGGGGCATCTGGTGATCGACCCAGCGGGCGCACCGTGTCCGTGTGGGGCGCGTGGCTGCCTCGAAACGATCGCGTCGGCGCAGGCGATTGTTCGAGATTACCTGCGCCGCACCGGAAACCGGGTCACCGCTGCCGATGTCGCCACGCTGGTCGACGCGGGTGATCCGGTCGCCGCCGAGGTGTGGCGGGTCGCGGTCGCGGCGTTGGCGACGGCTCTCGCGGCGGCGGTCTCGCTGCTCGCGCCGGAGGTCGTCGTGGTGGGCGGCGGGCTGGCCGAATGCGGTGACGTGCTGCTGCGGCCGCTGCGGGTGGAAGTGGCGCGGCGGTTGAGTTTCCAGCGCCGGCCGGCGATCGTGACCGCACGCTTCGGTGCGCAGGCCGGGCGGATCGGCGCCGCGCTGCTGGCCTGGCGGGCGGCCGGCGGATGATCCTCACCGTCACGCTCAACGCGGCGCTCGACGTGACGTACGAGGTCGACACGCTCCGGCCGGACACGTCGCATCGGGTGCGCCGGGTACACCGGCGGGCCGGCGGCAAGGGTGTGAACGTGGCACGGGCACTGGCCGCGACCGGTTGTGGCAGCGTGGTCACCGGGTTCCTCGGCGGTCCGACCGGTGCGG
The DNA here is from genome assembly GCA_036270375.1 of Pseudonocardiaceae bacterium. GTDB lineage: Bacteria > Actinomycetota > Actinomycetes > Mycobacteriales > Pseudonocardiaceae > DATEPR01. Next base: position 10,073 of record DATBCR010000901.1, read on the forward strand.
CCATCCGGGTCGAGCTGCCCGCTGGAGCGGTCGACAGATTCGTTGGCATAGCGGGAGATTCGCGTCGCATGGTGGCCGTGGTGCCGGCCGGCCGCGCCGAGGCGACCGTGTTCAACGAGCCGGGCCCGACCGTGACCGACGCCGAGTGGCAGGCCTTCGTGGACCGCTACACCGAGTTGTCGGCGGGCGCCGAGGTCGTCGTGCTGTCGGGCAGCCTGCCACCTGGCGTGCCGGACGACGGTTACGCGCGCCTGCTGCGGATCGCGGCTGGCGCATGCACGATCCTCGACTCGTCCGGCCCGGCACTGATGAACGGTCTGGCCGGCCGACCCGATCTGGTCAAGCCGAACCGGGACGAACTGCGGGCCGCCACCGGCCATATCGACCCGGCGGCGGGAGCTGCCGCGCTACGCCAGCGCGGCGCGGGTGCGGTGATCGCGTCGTTGGGGCGGCGCGGGCTGATCGCCGTCACCGGGCAGGGCGGCTGGCGGGCCGCGGTGCCCGGTTCGATGGCCGGAAACCCAACGGGGGCCGGGGATGCGTGTGTTGCCGCGCTCAGTGTCGCGTTGCGCGACGGCGTTGACTGGCCCGGTGCGCTGGCCGATGCCGTTGCGCTCAGCGGTGCCGCGGTGGCCACGCCGGTCGCGGGCGAGATCGACCTGGACGTCTACCGGCGGCTGCGGCCGATCGTGGCAGTGGAGGCACTCCCATGCTGACCCGCACGGCGGAGATCATCGCGTCGGCCGTCGAGCGGGGCTCCGGCGTCGGCGCGTTCAACGTGATTCACCTTGAACACGCGGAGGCGCTGGTCACCGGTGCCGAGGCGGCGGGCCGGCCGGTGATCCTGCAGATCAGCCAGAACGCGGTCCACTTCCACGGCGCCCTGCGCCCGATCGCGATGGCCACGATGGCGATCGCCCGCGCCGCCGACACGCCGGTCGCCGTGCACCTCGATCACGCCACGGACGTCGCCCTTGTGCACGAGGCGGTGCGGCTCGGCTTCGGCTCGGTGATGTACGACGCGTCCACACTGTCCTATCAGGACAATGTGGCGAGGACCCGGGAGATGGCGGAACACTGCCACGGCAACGGTGTCTACGTGGAGGCCGAACTGGGCGAGGTGGGCGGCAAGGACGGCGTGCACGCACCGGGCGCCCGCACCGACCCCGTCGAGGCGATCAGATACGCCGTGGACACCGGCGTCGACGCGCTCGCGGTGGCCGTCGGCACATCGCACGCCATGCTCACCCGGGATGCCACGGTCGACCTGGACCTGATCGGCCGCCTGCACGAGGCGGTCGCGATTCCCCTTGTCCTGCACGGCTCGTCCGGCGTCCCCGACGACCAGTTGGCGGCCGCCGTGCGCGCCGGCATCACGAAGGTCAACATCGCGACCCAGTTCAACAAGGCGTTCACCATGGCGGTACACGGCTACCTGGCCGATCATCCCGATGTCGTGGACACCCGCAAGTACTTCCGCGCCGCCCGGGACGCGGTGGCCGCCGAGGCCGAACGCCTCCTGGCGGTGCTCACCAGGTGACGTCCGGCCTCGGCGGTGGTGCGGATCAGGCCGGCAGGGACCAGATCTGGTTGAACTGGTTGCTTCCGCACGTCCACGTCTCCAGTGCGGTGCCGTCGGTGCTGCCGCCACCGGTGACGTCGAGACACAGGCCGGCGTGCGGGTTGATCAGGTTGCCGTTCCGCTGGTACGCCCACTACTCGCCGGCATCACCGTCGCATGTGGACAGTACGGCCTTGGTGCCGGCCGTGGTCGCGGCGCCGCTGACGGCGAGGCACTTGCCGAGACTTCGGACGGTGCCGTCACCGGGCAGTGCCCACCGCTGGTTCGGGTTGCCGGTGCACGGCCACAGTACGATCGGGTTGCCGTCAGTCGTGCCGCTGCCCGAGTCGTCGACGCATTTGCCGCTGGTGCCGGCGATCTGGCCGGTCGGCTGACTCGCACCGCAGCCCGATGCCGGTGTCACGCGGAAGATCGCGGTGCCGTGCGACGGGACCGACGCGCTGATCACACTGGAAGTACTGGTTGTCGTGCCGGCCCACAGGTCCTTCACCGCGAACGTGCAACCGCTGCCGCCGAGCAGGCCGACGGCCGTCGTCGTCGTGCTCGCGGTGACCGTCGAGCCACCGCGGTTGAGGAGCGCGACCGCGCGGTCGCCGTTGGCCAGTGGCCGGTACACCACGTCGACGGTGCCGTTCTGCGCGGCGACAGTTCCCTGCCGGCCCAACGGATCCTGGTCGATCGCGATGACGTCCTGGTTGCCCAGTGTGGCAACCGATGCCGACGAGAGCTGGCCGACGTTCGAGCTGAGGGTCAGCGGCGCGGCCATCATCGCCCACAGCGCGACCTGACTCCTGGACTCGTCCGCGCTCATGCCGCCGTCACCCGCGATGAGGAAGTCCGGGTCGTTCCAGTTGCCCGGCCCGGCGAACCGGCCGATCGGGTTGTTGTAGCCGTAGTTGCCGAGCACGCTGCCCCACCGGCCGGCGTTCGGGTTGTTCGCGTCGAACGTGGCCACGTCGTAGCCCTCGCGCCACAATTGGCCGTACTGCTTCACCCAGCCCAGCACCGAGTACCACGTCGTCGTGCCGATGAAGTAGGCCGGCGCGGACTCGGAGAACACGATCGGCCGGTTGACGTTGGCCAATGCGGTCGCCTCGGCCGCGTACGCCGTCCGGTAGGCCTGTTCCATGGTCTGGCCGGACGGCACCGGGACGTTGCAGCCGTCCAGCTTCAGGTAGTCGACGCCCCACGACGCGAACAGGTTCGCGTCGGCCTGGAAATGTCCCGCGCTGCCGGGGAAACCGCCGCAGGTCGACGTGCCGGCGTCCTCGTAGATGCCGAACCGCAGGCCGCGGGTGTGCAGGTAGTTGGCGACGAAAGCCATGCCGCCCGGGAACTTCGTCGGGTCGGCGACAAGATTCCCGTTGCTGTCACGGGAACCGGCCATCCAACAGTCGTCGATGGTGACGGTGTCGTCTGCTCGTCGTAGCCGCGCTGGTAGTGCGCCCAGTCGTTTCACCCCATCGGCGGGGTGGCGGCGGGTGCCACGGGCGCGGTGTCGGCGGCCGCCGATGTCGCCAGCGGCACTGTCAGGACAGCGGCGAGCAGGCAGATTCGGATGGATGAGGTCACTGGGGCCATCGGAGTCCTCGCAGGGTGAGGTCGTGGCTGGTGCACGTCGGAGCGACGCTAACCGACCGGCTGACTGCTTGTCTATGCTTCAAATGAGCTAATTTCGAGCATCTTTGAACGCCAGCGTGCAGTTTCCGTGCTGCTGTTGCTAGCCTGGTCCGGTGGGCGACGCCGGGCCGTTCTTCGCGGTGGACACGCACCCGCCCGGCGCCATCCCGGTGGCGCCCTGGCGTGCCCTGTGTGAACTGGTCGACGACCCCGCCGTGCTGTTGGACCGGGTGCACGCGGTGCGCGCCCGGCTGGCCGCCGGTCGGCCACCCGAAACCGTGCCGCTGCGGGCGGCGGCATCCGTGGCCCACCTCGGCCTGGTCGCGCGACTGGTGTCGCCCGCGTTGGAGGTCGTCGTACGTCAGAACGCCGTGTTGGACATCGACCTGCGGCACACCTGGTGGCAACCGGTGCTCGGCGGCCCGTTCCCACTGTCCGTCGCCGACA
>DATBCR010000902.1:0-3616 GCA_036270375.1 Pseudonocardiaceae bacterium
CATGTGCTTGCGCAGGTCGCGAACGCCCTTGTCCTGGCCGTAGTGCTCGACGAGCAGTCGCGCGTGCCGCCGCAGCACTTGCGCGACCTCGCCAAGCGGCGGCCCGGCCGGAATCGGCAGCCCGGCGAAGGCCGCCTGCAGGTCCCGGAACAGCCACGGCCGCCCGAGACAGCCCCGCCCGACGACCACCCCGGCGCACCCGGTCTCCTCGACCATCTTCAGCGCGTCCGACGCCGCGAAGATGTCCCCGTTGCCCAGCACCGGAATCGTGGTGACGGCCTCGACGAGCCTGCTGATCATCGACCAGTCGGCCTGCCCCGAATAGCGCTGTGCGGCCGTCCTGGCGTGCAGCGCGACCGCGACGGCACCCTCGCCCTCGGCGATCCGCCCCGCGTCCAGGTAGGTCCGGTGGTCGTCGTCGATGCCGATCCGGAACTTCACGGTCACCGGCACACCAGCCGGCTCGGCGGCGTTGACGGCCGCCGCGACGATGTCCCCGAACAGCCGCCGCTTGAACGGCAACGCGGCGCCGCCGCCTCGCCGGGTGACCTTGGGCATCGGACAGCCGAAGTTCATGTCGATGTGATCGGCGAGATCCTCGTCCACGATCATCCGAACGGCGCGCCGCATGGTTTCCGGGTCGACGCCGTAGAGCTGCATGGACCGAGGCTGTTCGCCCGGGTCGAACGTGATCATGTGCATGGTGGTGGCGTCGCGTTCGATCAGCGCCCGGCTGGTGATCATCTCGCAGACGTACAGCCCGGCCCCATAATCTCGACAAAGCCGCCGAAACGCCACATTCGTAATCCCTGCCATCGGCGCAAGCACCACCGGCGGATCGACCTCGTAGGGTCCGATCCGCAGCGCGCTCGCCGGCTGGTTCACAGGTCCATTGTCACCGGTGCCCGCCACGTCCGTCAGCCGAGTGGGTGCAGCAGGTGCCGACGCCCGAAATGCCCCCCGCCACTCTGATGGTCCGCTGGGAGTGGCGGCTTCGCGCCCGGCTGGTTCCCGGCCGGCGGGTGGTTCCCGAGCGGCGGGTGGTGGCCGGGCATCAGTGGCCCCGGCGGTACCTTCCCGCCCGGCAACGCGATCGCCCCCGGCTTGCCCGGCACCGGTTGCCCGGACACCGCCGCGTGCACCTTCTCGCCCGGCGGCGCCCCGAACACCTGGTTCGCGAACGCAAGCAGGTACGGCAGCGCCGCCCTGGCCGCCCGCCACGTGTGCGTCAAACCCGGTTCGAGGTGTACCGCGACGTACTGCCCCCGGGCCGCGAGCGCGTTCGCCACCCGGTACGTCGTGGTCACGTCCGACGGCGCGCTCTTGCCGGTGGCGATGATCACCGAGACCGGGTACGTGAACTTCATCGTCGGGATGTACTTCTGCGGCGTGTTCGGCGCGATCAGCTCCGGGTGCCCGGCGAGGATGCCGGCCGAGTCGCCGAGGCTGTCGTACGGCAGCGTGATCAGCAGCGACCCGAACGACGCGAGGTGCTTGAGGCCGATGTTCAGCGCGCAGTAGGCGCCGCCGGACATCCCGCCGAGCGAACGGTGCCCCCGGTCGGCGACGGTGCGGAACTGCCGGTCGATCCCGGGCACCACCGTGTTGACGAGGTAGTCCTCCAACTGCGGCCCGCCCGGCACGTTCAGGCACTCCCAGTCGGTGGTCGGCTGCTCGGCAGTCATGTCCGGCGCGACCACGATCATCTGCTGTACCAAACGGTCGCCGAGCAGGTCCTGCATGGTGCTGAGCGCGTCGCCCGCCGTGAACCAGTCGTCCGAACTGCCGGCAGGGAACCCGTGCACGAGGTACACCACCGGGTAGCGCCGACCCGCGTTGGCCGGGCTGCCGTAACCGGGCGGGATCATCACGTTGGCCAGCCCGGTCGGCACGCCACGGGCCGGGTCGGGCAGCGACACCTGCAGGATGTGCGACTTGTCGTCCGCGGTGCCGCCGGTGTTCTTGGCACTGTCGAGCTGGTTGCGGGCGTGCGCGATGTACTCGTCGTCCGGCGCGGTGATGTCGGCGAGACCACGGCCGGCGCCGACGGTCCAGCCGGTGCCGCGCTGCATCAGGATCGACAGGTCGTGCGGCGTGCGAACGTAGCCGACGTAGTCGTTGAGCCAGAACACCCCCGCCAGCCCCGCCAGCGCACCGATCACCACAAGCCGACTGGCGACGGACGGCCGAGCCACCACGGGTGTCCGCCGTCCACGCGGCCGGAACAGCACGTACACCGACACGGCCGCCGCGAGCAGCAACAGCTGCCAGACGACGGGCGACTCGAGCAGGCCCTTCTCCAGCGTGTGCTCGGTCACGTCCGACGGCAGGTTCGGACCAGGGTTGACCGGCATCGCACCCCCTACATCCCCAACAAGTGTTTAGTCCTCGAAAGGCCCTTTCGGGTGGACTGTCCATGGTTACAGACGTGCGGCGGCCAGGTTTCGTTGCCTGCCCCCGCGCTCAACCGCCCGGTGAGTAGTCTCACCCCAACGGCCAGAACCGCACCCCCAGGTCCACGACCCACCTAGGTACGCTGTCCCACGCGGGGCGTTAGCTCAATTGGTAGAGCTGCGGACTTTTAATCCGTAGGTTCCGGGTTCGAGCCCCGGGCGCCCCACAACTTGTGCATGCACGAACACCTTTTCGGACCACTCAACAGGGGTGGTCGACGACGTACCGTCGTGCTTGCGGGCCGTGGCGGACCGCAGACGCCCGGCTGACAGATGATGGAACAGCACAGGCATGAATCGAACGTCTGTGCGACGCATCCCCATGTTGTCCACAGTCTGTGGGCAACATGGGTGCGATGGTGATCGGTGGCGGCGACATCCGCCTGTCCGGCCGCGCTCGGTGCCGTTATGTGGTGCGCGTGCTCGTCATGATCAGGATTGGCAGGCGCATCCGGCTGCGTGGCTGTTCCCGGTTCCCGCGGGCTCGGGGGCATCGTCGGGTTTGGTGGCGCGGATGATCGCGGAGTGCATCCCGTCGGCGACCGGGTGCGTGGCGGTGATCTGGATGTCCGTGAAGCCGGCGGCGGCCAGGCTGGCGCGGTATTCGGCGAAGGTCAACGCGCCTGCGATGCACCCGACGTAGTCACCGCGCTCGGCGTGCTGTTCGGGTGTGAGGTGGTCGTCGGCGACGACGTCGGTGATGGCGATCCGGCCGCCCGGCACCAGAACGCGGTGAGTTTCGGCGAACACTGCCGGCTTGTCGACCGACAGGTTGATGACACAGTTGGAGATCACGACGTCGATCGTGTCGGCGGGCAGCGGAATGGCTTCGATGGTGCCTTTGAGGAACTCGACATTGGCGACACCGGCTTTGGCGGTGTTGTCCAGGGCGAGCGCGAGCATCTCGTCAGTCATGTCCAGGCCGTACGCCTTGCCGGTGGGGCCGACCCGGCGGGCGGACAGCAGCACGTCGATCCCGCCGCCGGAACCGAGATCCAAGACTCGCTCGCCCGCGTGGAGTTCGGCCACGGCGGTGGGGTTGCCGCAGCCCAGCGATGCGGCCACAGCCTTGGCGGGCAACTGGTCGCGGTCGGTGGTCGAGTACAGAGCGGCGCCGAAGCCCTCGTCGATCTCGACGGCAGCCGGGCCGCAACAGCCGGCGG
>DATBCR010000903.1:0-9157 GCA_036270375.1 Pseudonocardiaceae bacterium
ACGCGAGCACGGTGGCCATCACCTTGGCGGTCTTCCAGGTCGTGTAGGCCCCGCCGACCAGGAATCCGGCCAGCGCCAACAGCCCGATCAGCGCCACGTCCTTGGACACCCGACCTACCTCACTTCACTGGAGTACCAACGCACTCAGAGCGTGCCCTTGGTGGACGGGATGCCGTCGATCCGCGGATCCGGTGCCACCGCTGCCCGGATCGCCCGTGCCACGGCCTTGAACTGGGCTTCGGTGATGTGGTGCGGGTCCCGGCCGTCCAGCACACGCACGTGCAGCGCGATCTGGGCGTGGAAGGCGAGCGACTCGAACACGTGCCGGTTGAGCACGGTGGCGTAGTGCCCGCCGACCACGAAACCGGTCATCACGTCCGGTTCGCCGGTGTGCACGCAGTACGGCCGCCCGGACACGTCGACAACCGCGTGCGCGAGCGCCTCGTCCATCGGGATCCACGCGTCGCCGAACCGCCGGATGCCGGCCCGTTCGCCAAGCGCCTGGCGGATCGCGGTGCCGAGCACGATCGCGACGTCCTCGACGGTGTGGTGCACGTCGACGTCGATGTCGCCGGTCGCCGTCACCGTGAGGTCGAACGCGCCGTGCACGCCGAACGCGGTCAGCATGTGGTCGAAGAACGGCACCCCGGTGCCGACGACCACCTTGCCGGCCCCGTCGAGGTCGATCTCCACCACGACGGTGGACTCCTTGGTGGCGCGTTCCGCCCGCCCGATCCGGTTCACTTGGCGATCTCCTTGGTGGCGAGTAGAAAGGCGTCGTTCTCGGCCGGCATGCCGACCGTCACGCGGAGGTGGCCGGCAATCCCGACGTCCCGGATCAGCACGTCACGGTCCACATAGGACTGCCAGGTCGCGCGCTGGTCCGGGAACCGGCCGAACAGGATGAAGTTCGCGTCGCTCGGCACCACCGTCAAGCTCAATTCGATCAGTGCGGTTGCGACCCGTTCGCGTTCGGTGACCAGCCGGGCCACCGACGCCAGGGTCTGCTCGGCGTGCCCGACGGCGGCCAGCGCGGCGGCCTGGCTCAGCGCGGACAGGTGGTAGGGCAGCCGGACCAGCTGCAACGCGTCCACGACGGCCGGCGCGGCGGCGAGGTAGCCAAGCCGCCCGCCCGCGAACGCGAACGCCTTGCTCATGGTCCGGCAGACGATGAGCCGGCCGGGGAACTCGCCGAGCAGCCCGACGGCGCTTGGCTGACGGGAGAACTCCGCGTACGCCTCGTCCACCACGATGATCGCCGGCGCCGCCGCGACCAGCGCCCGCACGTCCGCGATCGGCAGCGACTGACCGGTCGGGTTGTTCGGGCTGGTGACCAGGACCACGTCCGGGCGCAGATCGGCGATGATCTTGGCAGCCGCGTCCGCGTCCAGGCTGAAGTCGGGTCGGCGCGGTGCCGGAATCCACTCGGTGCGGGTGCCGGCGGCGATGATCGGGTGCATCGAGTAGGACGGTTCGAAGCCGAGCGCGGTGCGGCCCGCGCCGCCGAAGGCCTGCAGGATCTGTTGCAGGATCTCGTTGGAACCGTTGGCGGCCCACAGGTTCGAGACGTCGAGCGGCACGCCGGTCGCGTCCGTGAGATACGCCGCGAGCGCGGTGCGCAGCGCGACGGCGTCCCGGTCCGGGTAGCGGTGCAGGGTGGCCGCGGCCGCCTCGGTCGCGCGTGCGATGTCCGCGACGAGTTCCGGCGGCGGCGGGTACGGGTTCTCGTTGGTGTTCAACAGGTACGACAGGTCCAGCTGCGGCGCGCCGTAGGGGCTGCGGCCGACGAGGTCCGCCCGCAACGGCAGGTCGGCGATGCGCACGTCGGCACCGATCGGCTCAGCCATCGGTGACCACCGAGCCGAAGCGGGCGGTGACGGCCTGGCCGTGCGCCGGCAGGTCCTCCGCGTTGGCCAGCGCGACCACCCGGTCGGCCACTTCGCGCAGCGCCTCGGCTGTGTAGTCCACGACGTGGATGCCGCGCAGGAACGTCTGGACGGACAGCCCGGACGAGTGCCGGGCACAGCCACCTGTCGGCAGCACGTGGTTGGAGCCGGCGCAGTAGTCGCCGAGCGACACGGGGGCGTAGGCGCCGACGAACACCGCGCCCGCGTTGCGCACCCGCGCCGCGACACCCCGGGCGTCGTCGGTGTGGATCTCGAGGTGCTCGGCCGCGTAGGCGTCCACGACCCGCAGGCCATCGTCCACATCGGACACCAGCACGCAGCCGGACTGCTTGCCGCGCAACGCCGTCACGATCCGCTCGGTGTGCTTGGTCGCGGTGACCTGACGGGCCAGTTCGGCGTCCACGGCGTCCGCGAGGCTCGGCGACGTGGTGACGAGCACGCTGGCCGCGAGGGTGTCGTGCTCGGCCTGGCTGATCAGGTCGGCCGCCACGTGCACCGGGTCGGCCGTGTGATCGGCGAGGACCGCGATCTCGGTCGGGCCGGCCTCCGCGTCGATGCCGATCACGCCGCGCAGCAACCGTTTCGCGGCCGTCAGGTAGATGTTGCCCGGCCCGGTGACGAGGTCGACCGGGGCCAGTTCGGTGCCGTCGGTGTCGGTGCCGCCGTGCGCGAGCAGCGCCACCGCCTGTGCCCCGCCGACGGCCCAGACCTCCGTCACGCCAAGCAGTTCCGCGGCCGCGAGCACGGTCGGGTGCGGCAGGCCGTCGAACTCGGCCTGCGGCGGCGAGCACACCACGAGCGACTCGACCCCGGCGATCTGCGCCGGCACCACGTTCATCACCACGCTGGACGGGTAGACCGCCAGCCCACCCGGCGCGTACAGGCCGACCCTGGTCACCGGCACCCAGCGCTCGGTCACCGTGCCGCCGGGCACCACGTGCGTCGTGACATCGGTGCGCCGCTGGTCGGCGTGCACCCGGCGGACCCGCTCGATGGTCTCGCTCAGCGCGGCACGCACCGCAGGGTCCAGCGCGTCGAGGGCCTTGGCCAGATCCGCGGCCGAGACACGCACGGTGGACGGGCGGACCTTGTCGAACCGCTCGGTGTACTCCAGCACGGCGGGCACGCCCCGCTCGGCGACGGCGGCCACGATCGGCCGGACGAGATGCGTGACGGCATCCACGTCCAGATCGGCCCTCGGCAGGATGGCGCGCAGGTCGGCCGGTTGTGGTACGGACCCGCGCAGGTCGGTGCGGCGGAGCATGGCGCCCAGCCTACGGGTTCCGCTACCTGGGACGATGCCGGTGCCCGCGAGCGCGGTGCCCTCGCCGGCTGCGGGGCGTGTAACCCCGGCGCGTATTCGTCATCGACAGTCCATTTGTTCACTAGGGAGGATCTTCGATGCGAATGCGCATTCTGGCCGCTGTGCTGGCCGCCGGGGCGGTGGCGCTGACCACCAGTGCGGTGACCGGCACCGTCGCCGATGCGAAAGGGCGTCCGTGCGGGAACCCTGTCAACATTGGACGGTCGTCGAGTCCGACAACGGCACCGCGTTCTTCACCAACAACGACGATGTCTCGACGGCGACCGGGATCAATGAAACCCATGCGAACCATACCGTGCACGGCATCAACGAGATCATCACCGCGCACGCGGTACGGCATGACACCGGCGAGGTCATCGACGGCACGGTGATGCTCGGGCCGGCACCGGCGCAGTGCGCGCCGAACTCCCCCTGAGCCGCGGGGAATCACCGTTCCGCCCGGCAGGGCGCCGCCGCCCTGCCGGGCACCGGTTCAGCGCGGTGCCCACCGGTCGAGGTTCCACCACGGCCCCCACGTGACGCCCTGGGACGCGCTGTCGGTGACCGCCGCGTAACCGGTCCAGTTGCTGCGCATCACGTAGGTGTGGTCGACGAAGACGAGGCACACCATCGCCGGGTCGGCCACATAGGCGCGTTGGAACTCGCGATAGACCACCGCCCGCTGGGCCGGGTCGAGGGTGCGCCGGCCGGCGTCCAGTGCGGCGTCCACGGCCTGGTCGGCGTAGCCGGAGAGGTCGCCGAGACCGGTGCCGGCGAGGCTTGCGTCCAACAGCTTGTAGAGGCCGATGTCCGGGTCGAACGGGTTGCCGGTACTGATGATCGTGGCGTCGGTGGCCGCCTTGGCCGCGAGCTGGCCTGGTGGGACCGCGACCGTGCTGACCGCGACGCCGATCGCCTTGGCGGCCGTGGCGAACGCGCCGGCCAGCGCCTTGTCGACGGTGTCGCCGGTCGGGTAGTCGAGGGTGAACGCGGCCGGCACGCCTTCCTTGGACCGGCCGCCATCGGTGTTGGCCACCCAGCCCGCCTGCAGCAACAGGGTGCGGGCCAGGTCCTGGTCGGTGGTGAAGGTGGCGGTCGGTTCGACGAACTCGGGCAGCACGGCCGGCATCGGCGTGGCGGCCGAGGTGCCGGCGCCGGCGAGCGGGCCGGACACCAGCGCGCCGCGATCAACGGCGTGGTTGAGCGCCAGCCGGACGGCCGGGTCACCGGTCACCGGTCCGTGCGCCGGCAGTTGGACGGCCCGCAGGTCGGCGCTGTGGTCGGTGAGCACGCTGAACCCGTCGGACTTGCCGAACGCGGCGGCCTGGGACGGAGCGAGCGCGGCGCCGTCCAGCTTGCCGTCGCGCAGGTCCTTGGCCCGGTCGGCGTCGTTCGGCACGAACTGCACCACCACCTTGCGCACCTTCGGCGGCCCGCCGAGCGCGGCCGGGTACCTCGGGTTCGCGGCCAGCACGAGTTGGCGGCCCCTTGTCCAGGACACCAGCGTGTACGGGCCGGTGCCGACCGGTTTGGTGTCCATCGGCAGCTGGTCCACCGGCGCGACGGTCGCGATCGCCTGCGTCGGCACGATGCCGAGCACCAGCCGGTTCGGGAACGGCGCGTACGGGTAGGCGAGGTCGAAGCGGACGGTGTCCGGCGCGGTCTCGTCGACGCCGGTGAGCATCGAGTAGTCGGCGCGCAGCGGGGACGCGAACGCCGGGTTGATCAGCGCCCGGTAGGTGGCGAGCACGTCGATCGCGGCGAAGGGGGTGCCGTCGCTGAACCGGATCCCGGAGCGCAGCGTGACGGTCCAGGACTTGCCGTCCGCGGCCGGAACCGGTGCCGCGGTGGCGAGGACCGGGCGGAGGGTGCCGTCGGACTGGTACTCGTAGAGGCCGTCGAAGATCTTCGCGGCACCGTTGGGGGCGTAGCCGTCCAGCGGGTTGAGGGTGGCCGGTTCGACCGGTTCGGCCAGCACCATCGCGGTGTTGTCGGTGACGCCGGACGCGCTCTTGGTCGGTGCACCGGTGCATGCGGCGGCCACGGCGAGGACCAGGATGATGGACAGCGGGAGGCGCACGGGAGCCGACCCTAGTCCGTGCTGAGCGAGCACCCGGTGAGAATGGAGTCAAACCGTGCGGATCGCGTTGTGTCAGCTCACGTCGACCCCGGATCCCAAGGCCAATCTGGCGCGGGTGGCCTCCTTCGCCGACCGGGCCGCCGCCGATGGCGCCGAGGTGGCCGTGTTCCCCGAGGCGACGATGGCGTGCTTCGGGGTGCCGTTGGGGCCGGTGGCGGAGCCGCTGGACGGTCCGTGGGCGAGTGCGGTCGGTGAGATCGCGGACCGGGCCGGGTTGACCGTGGTGGCCGGGATGTTCACGCCGGCCGACGATGGCCGGGTGCGCAACACGCTGCTGGTCACCGGGGGCGGGCGGCACCTCGGCTACGACAAGATCCATCTGTTCGACGCGTTCGGCTTCGCGGAGTCGGACACGGTGGCACCAGGCGATTCGGTGGTGACTGTCGAATTCGGCGACGTCACGCTCGGCCTGGCGACCTGTTACGACGTGCGGTTCCCGGAACTGTTCCGGGCGCTGGCCGATCGGGGCGCGACCGTGGTGGCGGTGCCGGCGTCGTGGGGCGCGGGGCCGGGAAAGCGCGAACAGTGGGAGCTGCTGGTGCGGGCTCGGGCGCTGGACTGCACGTCGTGGGTGGTGGCGTGCGGCCAGGCCGACCCGGCGGCCAGCGGAATCGTCCTGTCGTCGAAGGCGCCGACCGGGATCGGCCACAGCCTGGTCGCCGATCCGTACGGCCGGGTGGCGGGTGCACTCGACGCCGGCCCGGACCTGCTGGTGGTGGACGTGGACCCGGCGACGGTCGAATCGGCGCGGCAGGCGATCCCGGTGCTGGCCAACAGAAGGCTGCCGTAGTCAAAGGCTGCCGTAGTCGAAGATTTCAGTCGATGCCGCCCTCGTTGGCCGCGCGGAGCTTCAGGGCGCCCGCGCCGAGAACAGCCAGTTCGTCGTCGTGGTTGAACAGGGTGCAGCTGCGTAGGGAGAGGCAGCCGCAGCCGATGCACGACGTCAACCGGTCCCGCAGCCGTTGCAGTGCGTCGATTCGGGCGTCCAGTTCGGTCTGCCAGGACCGGGAAAGGCGGGCCCAGTCGGTCTTGGTCGGTGGGCGGCCGTTCGGCAGACCCGTCAGTGCGTCGCGGATCTGTTCCAGGCTCAGCCCGACCCGTTGTGCGGTGCGGATGAACGCCAGCCGACGGAGCACGGCCCTCGGGTACCGACGCTGGTTGCCCGTTGTTCGCTCGGCGGCGATCAGTCCGGACTCCTCGTAGAAACGCAGCGCGGTGTGCGGGACGCCGCTGCGCTCGGCGACCTGACCTATGGTCAGCAGCTCGGGCAGTGATGACACCCGAACATGCTACGCCTTGACTTCGACCTTGCTGGAGGTTGCAGACTCCTCGACATGACCGTGACAACTCCTGCCGGCTACGCCGGACTTCCCGCGCTGATGGCCAGGATGACCGGCGACGAGAAACACGCGATGGCCGCCGCGTCGACCGTCGACGTGTTGTGGGTGCTGTACGACCGGGTGCTGAACATTACCGCCGACCGTCTGACGGATCCGGACCGGGATCGGTTCCTGCTCGCCAAGGGGCACGGTCCGGCGGCTTATTACGCCGTTCTCGCCGCGAAAGGCATTATCGACGCGGCTCTGCTCGCCGACTGGGGCGGCCGCGAATCGCCGCTCGGCCACCACCCGGACCGCGTGTTGATACCGGGCGTGGAGATCGGCAGCGGTTCCCTCGGCCACGGACTGCCCATCGCCGTCGGCACTGCGCTCGGCCTGCGCGCGGGGAACCGCGCCACGCCACGGGTTGTCGTGCTGATCGGCGACGGCGAGCTCGACGAGGGCAGCAACCACGAGGCGATCGCCGTCGCGGCCCGGCTGAAACTCGACCGGCTCACCGTCGCGGTTGTCGACAACAACAGTTCGAGCCACGGCTGGCCCGGCGGCATTGCCGAACGATTCGCCGTGGAGGGCTGGGCGACCAGCACGGTGCACGGCCGCGATCACGACCAGCTCTACACGGCATTCACCACACCACATCCGGGCCGCCCAGCAGCGGTTGTCGCAGTAGTGGCAGAAAAGGCGGACCAATGACCGACGTGGCAACCGAGTCGCTGACAATGCGCGAGGTATTCGGCCGAACCGTAACGGAATTGTTGGACACCGATCAACGCGCCGTCCTGGTATTGGCGGACATCTCGACGGTGATGTTCGCGCCGGCCGCCGCCCGCCACCCGAACCGGGTCATCAACGTCGGCATCCGGGAACAGTTGCTCATCGGCGTGGCCGGCGGTCTGGCGCTGACCGGCCTGCGCCCTGTGGTGTACTCGTTCTCCCCGTTCCTGGTGGAGCGGCCGTTCGAGCAGATCAAGTTGGACCTCGGCCACCAGGACGTCGGTGCGGTGCTGGTCAGTTCCGGCGGCTCGTACGACTATGCGGAGGAAGGCCGATCGCACCAGGCACCCGGCGACGTCGCCCTGCTGGACACGTTGCCCGGCTGGACGATCCACGTACCTGGTCACCCGGCCGAGGCGGACCGCCTGCTGCGTGCCGCCGTCGCCGGTGCCGACCCCGTCTACATCCGCCTGTCCGCGCAGTCGAACGCCGCGCCGACCGACGGCAACCGGGTCCGCGTGCTCCGGCCCGGCCGGCGCGGTGTCGTGCTCGCGGTCGGCCCGATGCTGGACCGGGTGCTCGCGGCCACCGCGACGATGGACGTCACGGTCGCCTACACCGCGACGGTCCGGCCGCTGGACGGCGCCGGCCTGCGCGAAGCCGTGCTCGCGGCGGACCGGGCGGACGTGGTGCTCGTCGAGCCGTATCTCGCCGGTACGTCGGCCTATCTGGTGAACGCCGCGCTGGACGACGTGCCGCACCGGCTCCGGTCGCTCGGCGTGAGCCGGGAGGTCGAACTGCGGATGTACGGCACGCCCGAGGACCACGACACCGCGCACGGCCTGTACACCGCCGGCATCGCGGCCGCCGTCCAATCCTTCCTTGACCGCTCGGACTGAGCTTGGACCCGCTCGCCCCGGTAGCCTGAACGCGTGCCTCGTGTCGTCGTGCTGGACTACGGGTTCGGCAACCTCCGTTCCGCGGAACGTGCGCTGCGCCGGGCCGGCGCCGATGTCGAGGTGACCGGCGACTTCCACACCGCGCTGAACGCGGACGGTCTCGTCGTGCCCGGCGTCGGTGCGTTCGCCGCCTGCATGGCGGGCCTGACCGAGGTGCACGGCCAGCGGATCATCGGCCGTCGGCTCGCGGGTGGCCGTCCGGTGCTCGGTATCTGCGTCGGTATGCAGATCCTGTTCGAACGTGGCGTGGAGCATGGCCTGGAAACCGACGGTTGTGCGGAGTGGCCGGGCACGGTCGACCGGCTGCACGCCGACATCCTGCCGCACATGGGCTGGAACACGGTCCGCGTGCCGCCCGGTTCGATGCTGTTCGCCGGGCTGCCCGATGACGCCCGCTTCTACTTCGTGCACTCCTTCGCCGCCCGTAGCTGGGACATGCCGACCGGTGGTCCGATCGCGGCACCCCTGATCACCTGGGCGCACCACGGCGAGGATTTCGTGGCCGCGGTGGAGAACGGCCCGTTGTGCGCCACTCAGTTCCATCCCGAGAAGTCCGGTGACGTCGGCGCCCACCTCCTGCAGAACTGGCTGAAGTCGGTCGTCGGCTAGGGTTACCGCGTGAGTTTTACGCTGCTCCCGGCCGTGGACGTGGCCGCTGGCAAGGCTGTCCGGCTGGTACAGGGTGCCGCCGGCTCCGAAACGGACTATGGCGATCCGCTGGACGCCGCGCTGGCCTGGCAGGAGGGCGGCGCCGACTGGGTGCACCTTGTCGATCTGGACGCCGCCTTCGACCG
>DATBCR010000904.1:0-4355 GCA_036270375.1 Pseudonocardiaceae bacterium
CAGCGCACCCACCTCAAGGTCTACATCCCGCCGGGCACCTACCAGGTGAACCGCCACATCATCGTGGACAACGTCACGATCCAGGGCGCCGGCAGCTGGTACACGATCATCAAGGGCCATCAGGTAACCCTGAGCACGCCGTCCCCGGACGGCTCGGTGCACACCGGCGTCGGTTTCTACGGAAAGGACGCGTCCGCGGGCGGCAGCACCAATGTCCACCTGTCCGGCTTCGCGATCGAGGGCGACGTCCGCGAGCGCATCGACACCGACCAGGTCAACGGCATCGGCGGCGCGCTGAGCGACTCGACCATCGACGGCCTCTACATCCACCACACCAAGGTCGGCATGTGGTTCGACGGGCCGATGACGAACCTGCGCATCACGGACAACATCATCGCCGACCAGATCGCGGACGGCGTCAACTTCCACACCGGCGTGACGAACTCGGTGGTGTCGAACAACTTCATCCGCAACACCGGCGACGACGGTCTCGCCATGTGGTCGGACAAGATCGCGGACGCGAACGACACGTTCGACCACAACACCGTGCAGACGCCGGTACTCGCGAACGGCATCGCACTGTACGGCGGCACCGACAACACGGTGTCGAACAACCTGATCGCCGACCCGATCCGCGAGGGCAGCGCGTTGCAGGTCGGTTCGCGGTTCGGCGCCCAGCCGTTCACGGGCCACGTGTGGATCACGAACAACACGACGGTCCGCGCCGGCACGTTCGAGCTGAACTGGCGCATCGGGCTCGGCGCGATCTGGATCTACGCGCTGGAACGGAGTATCGACGCCGACGTCGAGGTGACCGGCGACGACTTCCTTGACAACACGTATAACGCGATCATGCTGGTGAGCGACTTCCCGGTGAAGGACCTGTACTCCATCACCAACGCCCACTTCGCCGACATCAAGGTGGACGGCACGGGCACGTCGGTCGTCAGCGCACGGTCGGCCGGCTCGGCGACGTTCCAGAACGTGGTCGCCCGCAACGTAGGTGCGGTCGGCGTGAACAACTGCGGATCGTTCCACTTCACACCGGCCGGCTCGGAGTTCACGCTGACCGATCTCGGTGGCAACACCGGCGGCTGGCTCGCCCCGTGGGAACTGCCGAACACGATCACGTGCGATGACCGCCCGCCGGTGGTCGCGCCGCCGCCCCCGTCACCGTGGTGAGCCCTATGCTGACGACGTGACGGCCTTCACCAACGCGAAGTACATCCTGCTCACGACGTTCCGCAAGAACGGCACGGCGGTCGGCACAGCGGTCTGGTTCGTCGAGGACGACGGCCGGCTACTGGTCTGGTCGGCCGCCGAGGCCGGCAAGGTGAAGCGGATCCGGGCCAACGGCCGGGCCACGGTCAGCGTGTGCACGGTCAACGGCCGGGCGACCACCGACCCGATCGAGGCGACCGCGCGGATCCTGCCGGCCGAGGACGGCCCGAAGGTCCAGCGACTGCTCACCAGCAAATACGGCATTGTGAAGCGCCTTCTCGACGTATTCAGCGCAATCGGCCGGCGAATCCGCAGGACGCCACAATCCGCAGCGGCATACCTGGAGATCAGTCTCGCGCCGCCTGCTACCTGAGCCCGGACTCCCTTTCACGGACAACGAAGTCTTGACTCATCTGGCAAAGGCATAGACCATTCGAAAACGTTTACAGGTCGCCGGCCAGAGGAGAACGTGATGACCGAGAACGCGGAACTGCCGGTGTGGACGACGCCGGACTTCGTCGAGTACGAAACACCGATGGAGGTCACCGGGTACGTCGCCCGGATGGACTGACCGCCTGCCGTCACGCCGGGGCGGGTGCGGACTTCACCGTGCCCGCCCACGCCAACCGCGTCCGGGAGACAACCGGTGAGCATTTCGTTGACCCGCAACGACTTCGTGGCGGCGCTGGCACAACTGTCCGGCCGCTACTGGGGCACGCATCCGTTCCACCGCCGCCTGCACGCCGGCGAGCTGACCGAGGCCGAACTGCGCACCTGGGCCGCGAACCGTTGGTACTACCAGAGCATGCTGCCGGTCAAGGACGCGGCGGTCATCAGTAACTGCCCACTGCCCGAGATCCGGCGGGCGTGGCTGCCCCGGATCACGTATCACGACGGCATTTCGGAAGGCACAGGCGGCCGCGAGTACTGGCTCCGGTTGTGCGAAGCGCTCGGCCTGCAACGGCCCGAGGTGCTCGACGAGCGGCATGTCGTGCCCGGCGTGCGCTTTGCCGTCGACGCCTACGTTTCGTTCGCGCGCACCCGGCCGTGGGTCGAGGCTGTGGCGTCCGGGCTCACCGAGATGTTCTCCGGACACCTGATGCGCCAACGGGTCGCGGACATGCTGGCGAACTATCCATGGATCAGGGCCACCGATCTGGCCTATTTCACCGCCCGGGTCGACGCTGTCGCCGACGAGGGCCGGCAGACCGTGGACATCGTCGCCCGCCACGCCGTCACGCGCGAACAGCAGGATGCCGCGATCGCCGCGCTGTCGTTCAAGTGTGACGTGCTGTGGAGCATGCTCGACGCGATCGAACTTGCCGGCAAGGGGCCGTCGTGATCGCGTCCGGCTCCCGGCCCCGGCTGCGACGCGGTGTCCGGCTCGGCTACGACAAGGTGCGCGACCGGCACGTGATGATGTTCCCGGAGGGCGTGCTGGTGCTCAACGAGACCGCCGCCGACATCGTGGCGCGTTGCGACGGCGCGGCCACCGTCACCGAGATCACCGACGCGCTGGCCGCCGCGTACCTCGGCGTCCGGTACACCGAGGTCGTCGACGTGCTCACACGGCTCGCGGACCGCAGGATGATCGAGGTGGCCGACGATGCCGGCTGAGGTGGCGCCGCCGATCGGCATGCTGGCCGAGCTGACCCACCGGTGCCCGCTGCACTGCCCGTACTGCTCGAACCCGCTCGAACTGGTCCGCAGGACCGACGAACTGACCACCGACGACTGGCGGTCCGTACTGACACAGGCGCGTGATCTCGGCGTGCTGCAGGTGCACCTGTCCGGCGGCGAACCGTTGGCGCGCAACGACTTGCCGGCCATCGCCGGGCACGCGGCCCGCCTTGGCTGCTACGTCAACCTGGTGACCAGCGGCCTCGGCCTGACCGAGCAGCGGATGGCGACGTTCGCGGACCGTGGTGTGAGCCATGTGCAGTTGTCGGTACAGGCCGCCGACTCGGTCCTTGCCGACCGCATCGCCGGAACCCGTGCGCACCAACACAAACTGGCCGCGGCCGCGGTGATCCGCAACGCCGGCCTGCCGTTGACCGTGAACGCCGTGCTGCACCGCGCGAACCACGATCAGCTCGCCGGGCTGATCGAACTGGCCGAACGGCTCGGCGCCGACCGGCTGGAACTGGCCAACACCCAGTACTACGGTTGGGGTCTGGTCAACCGGGCCGCACTGATGCCGACCACGGTGCAGCTCGCCGCCGCCGTGCCGGTCGTGCGGGCGGCCCGCGCGCGGCTCGCCGGACGGATGGAGATCGTCTACGTGGTCGCCGACTACCACGAGGAGTATCCGAAACCGTGCATGCACGGCTGGGGCGCGCGTCAACTCACCGTGGCGCCCAACGGTGACGTCCTGCCGTGCCCGGCGGCGAGCGTGATTCCGACGCTGCGCATGGACAACGTGACACGGCGACCACTCGCGGACATCTGGTACCGGTCCGAGTCGTTCATGGCGTTTCGCGGCACCGACTGGATGCGCGAGCCGTGCCGAAGCTGCCCGCGCCGCGACACCGACCACGGCGGCTGCCGGTGCCAGGCGTATCTGTTGACCGGCGACGCCGCCAACACCGACCCGGTGTGCTCGTTGTCGCCGGAACACGGTGTGGTGGCGGCGATCCTGGCCGGCGGCTCGGCTTCGGTGGAGTTCACCATGCGCGGACCGGCGTGAGGATCGTGCTGCTCGGCACCGCGGCCGGTGGCGGTGTCCCGCAGTGGAACTGCGCGTGCCGGCTGTGCGTCGCGGCCCGGCTCGGTTCACCGACCGTGCCTCCCCGCACCCAGGACTGCCTTGCCATCAGCGCCACCGGCGAGGACTGGTACCTGGTCAACGTGTCGCCGGACATTCGCACGCAGTTGATCGGCACAGCACATCTCGCGCCAGGCCCGGAACCGCGCGCCACGCCGATCCGTGGCGCCCTGCTCACCGACGCCGAACTGGACCACACCACCGGACTGCTCCTGTTGCGCGAGGGCGCCGGACTCCACGTGTGGGCACCGGCCGCCGTCGTCTCGGCGTTGACCACGGACTTCCCGGTACGGGACGTCGTCCGGCGTTACCACGACTGGACGTGGCACGCGGTCGAGACCACTCCGTTCGACCTCGGCGGCCTGCGCTG
>DATBCR010000905.1:0-16150 GCA_036270375.1 Pseudonocardiaceae bacterium
CGCCCGGACCAGTACGCCAACCCGGACAACCCGGCGTCGCACTACCACACGACCGGACCGGAACTGTGGGCGCAGACCGAGGGCCAGCTCACCCATTTCGTCGCCGGGGTCGGCACCGGCGGCACCATCAGCGGCACCGGACGCTACTTGAAGGAAGTGTCCGGCGGCCGGGTGCGGATCATCGGCGCCGACCCGGACGGCTCGGTGTTCTCCGGTGGCACCGGCCGGCCGTATCTCGTCGAGGGGGTCGGTCAGCCGAGCCTGCCCGGCTCGTTCGATCCCTCGGTGCCCGATCGGATCATCGCGGTGTCCGACCGGGACTCGGTGGCGACGACGCTGGCACTGGCGCGCGAGGAAGGCATCCTCACCGGTGGTTCCGGCGGCATGGCCGTCGCGGTCGCCAGAACGGTCGCCCGAGAGTGCTCGTCGGGGGACGTGGTCGTTGTGCTGCTGCCGGACTCCGGCCGGGGCTACCTGTCAAAGATCTTCGACGACGACTGGTTGCGGCGCTTCGGTTTCGCCGACCGGACCGATGACGGGCCACTGGTCGGCGACGTGCTCACAGGTGCCGGCCTGCCGGTCGCCGCACCCGTGCGCACGGTCGCCGAGGCGCTGGCGATCCTGCACGCGAACGGTGCCCGGTACCTGCCGGTGAGCGCGGCACCGCCACCGGTCCGGCTGGCCGAGATCGTGGGCACCGTCACCGAACCGGCGCTCGCGGCGCTCGTGGCGGGCGGACGGGGCGCCGATCCGGTCGGATCACATCTCGGGCCGGTGCTGCCGATGGTCGGCCGGGGCCAGTCGGTGGCGGAGATCGCCGACACGCTCGCCGCAGGGGCCGCGATCGTGCTCGACGGCGGCCTGCCGGTAGCCCTGCTCACCATCCCGGACCTGATGGCCGCGACCGCCGGCTCGGCCGGGATTCCCACACGAGACGGAGAAACGCGATGACCGAGACGATCGATTTCCGCGATCCGCGCACGGGGACGCACGGCTGGCTGGTCTACGACGGCGACGGCCGGTCCCGACCGCTGGCGGCGGGCGGCTGCCGGGTGCAGGCCGGTCTCGACGCCGGCCAGCTCGCCACCCTCGCCGAGCGCATGACCCTCAAGCAGCGGGTGCTCGGCCTGAATGTGGACGGCGCCAAGTGCGGCATCGACCTCGATCCCCGCTCGCCGCACAAGGCCGCCGCGTTGGGGAGCTTCCTGGCCTTCCTGCGGCACGAGCTGCGCACCCGGTTCAGCATGGGTTCGGACATGGGCACCGACTGGCAGGAACTGCTCGACCACGGGGCGCGTGCCGGTGTGCCGTCGGTCAAGTACGCGATCCGGAGCGCGCAGGGTCTAAGCGACGACGAGTTCTTCGTGCGGATGGGCGTGCTGAACGAACGGGTCGGGCATCTAAAGCTCAGCCAGCTGCGCGCCGGCCACGCCCTCGGCCACGCCGCGATCGCGGCGGCACGGGCGGCCGGCAGCACGGGTCGGCCGACCGTCGCCATGCAGGGCTTCGGCAACCTCGGCCGGGGCGCGGCACACGCGCTCCTGCGCGACGGCGCGCGGCTGGTCGCGGTCGCCGACGCCGACGGCACGGTGGTCGACGCACGGGGCCTCGACGTCGACGCGATGCTGCGCCGGCCGCTGCGCACCCCCGTACCCGCCATGGCAGGCCGATCCATGCCGACGCGGCGGTCGCTGTTCGGTGTGCCGGCCGACGTGCTGGTGCTGGCGGCCGGCGCGGACGCGCTCGACACCGACCACGCCGCGACGGTCCCGGTCGGCGCCGTCGCGGTCGGCGCGAACTGCGGCCTGAGCGAACAGGTCGAGGGCGCGCTGCATCGCAGAGGGGTGTTCGTCGTCCCGGACTTCATCGGCGGCATCGGCGGTTCCGCATCCATGGAGGCGTTGTTCGGGCCGGCCGTCCCGCCCGAACCCGAGCAGCTGCTGCGCACGCTCAGCGACCTGATGCGGGACCTGGTCGGGGACATCGCCGCGGCCACCCGAGAGACCGGCACGAGCCCGCGGAACGCGGCCCTCCGGCTGGCCGAGCACACCGATACCGACCCGGCCGCCCGGCCCTACGGCAACTGCCGCTACCTGACCGTCCACTCGGCCTGACGCGCCACGGCCGAACCCATTCGGCACGACAGCGTCGCCGATCCCGGAAGGAAAGACGATGACCACCACGGAAGCCCGTTCCACCACCGAGTGTCGACATGAACGCGGGCACATCACCGATTCCCGTTTCTACGGCGATCGGTACGCGACCCCGGACACCCGACGCATCTTCTGCGACATGTGCCGCAACCAACGTTGGTTGGACATCGAGGCCGCACTCGCGTGCACCCAGGGGGAGCTCGGGATGATCCCGACCGAGATCGCCGACCGCATCGCGGCGGCGGCCAGGGTCGAACTGGTCGACCTCGACAAGGTGCGCGCGGAGATCGACCGGTCCGGGCATTCACTGGTCGGCCTGCTGCGCGTGTTCCAGGCCGCCTGTGGCGACGAAGCGGGCCAGTTCATCCACTACGGCGCGACCACCCAGGACATCCAGGACACCGGGCAGGTACTGGAGACAAGGGACATCCTCGACGTGCTCGGCCCGATTCTGGAGAGCATCATCGCGCGGCTCACCGACCTGGCCGAGCAGCACGCCGGGACCATCGCGCTCGGCCGCACCCACGCCCAGCCCGCGCTGCCCATGGCGTTCGGACTGAAACTGGCGAGCTGGATAGACGAACTGCTGCGCCATCACGAACGCCTCACCCAGGCAAGGGAGCGGGTGCTGGTGGCACAACTGTTCGGCGGCGCCGGCACCATGGCCAGCTTCGGCGACCAGGGCCCCGCGCTGCTCGAACTGTTCGCGGCGCGCATCGGGCTCGGCGTGCCCACCATCGGCTGGCACGCCGCCCGCGACCGGGTGGTCGAGTTCGTCGGCCTGCTCGCCATGATCACCGGCACCCTGGCCAGGATCGCCGACGAGGTGCGCACGCTGTCCAGGCCGGAGTTCGGCGAGGTCGAGGAGGCGTGGCGGCTGGGCAAGGTCGGCAGCAGCACCATGCCGCACAAGCGCAATCCGGAACGCTGCGAACAGGTGGTCGTGATGGCCCGACTCGCCGCGGCACAGGCCGGCCTCGCGCTGGCGGGCATGGTTGGCGACCACGAGCGGGATTCCCGCACGCTGCGGATCGAGTGGGCCAGCGTGCCCGACGTCGCGCACTATTGCCTTGCCGGCTCCACGATCCTGCTCGACATCGTCGCCGGGCTGATCGTGCACCCCGACCGGCTGGCGACGAATGTCGAGGAAGTCACCGGACAGGTGATGTCCGAGCGGTTGATGCTCGCCCTCGGCGAGCACGTCGGCAAGCAACGGGCGCACGAGATCGTCTACGACCTGACCCAGCAGGCACAGCAGGACGGCGTGGCGGTGCGGCACCTCGCCGCCGCCCGGCCGGACATCACGGAGCACCTGCCGGCCGCGACGCAGGCCGCCGTCTTCGAACCGGCCACCTATCTCGGGGCGTCCACCGAGCTGACGATGCGGGTGGTCACCGAGGCCCGCAAGCGGATCGATGGGGACGCGCGGAAGCCCCGGCCGTGAGCGAGCTTGCGAGCGAACCATCAAAGCAGCGCGAGCTTGCGAGCGAACCACCAGCGCGGCGCGAGCCCACGAGCGAACCACCAGTGCCGCGCGAGTATGCAAGCGAACCATCATCAGCTATGAGCGATTCATCATCGGTCATGAGCGAATCATCTTCGGCCATGAGCGAATCATCCCGCCGCCGGCTGGCGGTGGTGTCGGGCGGCGGGTCCGGCATCGGCAGGGCGATCGCGCTGCTGCTCGCCACAGGCGGCGACGACGTCATCGTCATCGGCAGGCGCCCGGAATCGCTTGCTGCCACGGTCGAACTGGCCGGCTCGGCGTCCGGACGGATCAGTCCGTTGGTGGCCGATCTCACCGAGCCGGCCGAGGTGGCGGCCGCGGCGACGGGGATCACCTCGGCCGGCCGCCAGGTGGATGTGCTTGTCAACAATGCCGGCGGCAACCTGGCCCCGGTCCCGGCGCCGGACCTGGCCGGGCTCCGGCGGGACTGGCTGGCCAACGTCACCGGCAACGTCCTGCCGGTCGTGCTGCTCACCGAGGCGCTGCTGCCGGCCGTTGGCCGACCGGGCGGCCGGATCGTCACCATCAGTTCGGTCGCGGCGCTGCGCGGACCGGCGACCTACGGCGGCGCCAAGGCGGCCCTGCACCCGTGGTCCGCGGAACTCGCCGCCCGGCTGGCCCCCGACGGCGTCACGGCGAACGTCGTCGCGCCCGGATACGTGACGGGGACCGGGTTCTACGACGGGCGGATGACGCAGGACTTCCATATCGGCCGGGCGGGGCAGTCGCCGATGCGGCGGGGCGGCACGGTCGAGGAGATCGCCGCCGCCGTCGGCTACCTCACCGGCCCGGCGGCCGGCTTCATCACCGGGCAGGTCATCCACATCAACGGCGGTGCCCAGCCGGGGCGCGGCTAGCCGCACCCCGATGGCCACCGAACGAGGAGTTCCTTGGTATGCGCACACTGTCTCATCTGGACCGTCTGGAAGCCGAGAGCATCCACATCATTCGGGAGTCGGCGGCGGAAAGCGAGCGGCCGGTGCTGCTGTACTCCGTCGGCAAGGACAGCTCGGTCCTGTTGCACCTGGCCCGCAAGGCGTTCCACCCCGGACGCCTGCCGTTCCCGCTGCTGCACGTCGACACCACGTGGAAGTTCCGGGAGATGATCTCCTTCCGGGACCGGACTGCCCGCGAACTCGGCCTGAACCTGTTGGTACACCAGAATCCCGAGTGCGTGGCGCAGGGCATCAACCCGTTCACCCACGGCTCGTCCGTGCACACCGACATGTGGAAGACGCAAGGACTCAAGCAGGCACTTGACAAGTACGGATTCGATCTGGCGTTCGGTGGCGCGCGCCGGGACGAGGAGCGGTCGCGGGCGAAGGAGCGGGTCTTCTCGGTCCGCTCCGCCGCGCACCAGTGGGACCCGAAGCGCCAGCGGCCGGAACTGTGGCAGCTCTACAACGCCAGGGTCGCCCAAGGTGAGTCGGTGCGGGTCTTTCCGCTGTCCAACTGGACCGAACTGGACGTGTGGCTCTACATCTACCACGAGCGGATCCCGGTGGTACCGCTGTACTTCGCCGCACCGCGGCCGGTGGTGCGCAGGTCGGGCACCTTGATCATGGTCGACGACGACCGGATGCCGCTGGCACCGGACGAGCGGGTGACGTCGCGGATGGTGCGGTTCCGCACGCTCGGCTGCTATCCGCTCACCGGCGCCATCGAGAGCACCGCGACCAGCCTGCCGGAGGTCGTCGCGGAAATGCTGGTGGCCACCACATCGGAGCGGCAGGGCCGGTTGATCGACAAGGATTCGTCCGGCTCGATGGAACGCAAGAAGCAGGAAGGCTACTTCTGATGAGCCAGACCGTCGACACGGGAACCGAGCAGATCGAGGAATACCTGCGCGGCCAACAGAATGTCGACCTGCTGCGGTTCATCACCTGCGGCAGCGTCGACGACGGCAAGAGCACGCTGACCGGTCGGCTGCTCTACGAATCGCACATGATCTTCGCGGACCAGCTGGCCGCGCTGGCCGGCGACTCGGCCGTACTCGGCACGCAGGGCGACGAGTTGGACCTCGCGTTGCTTGTGGACGGTCTGGCCGCGGAACGGGAGCAGGGCATCACCATCGATGTCGCGTACCGGTTCTTCGCGACCGACCGACGCAGGTTCATCGTCGCCGACGCCCCTGGACACGAGCAGTACACCCGGAACATGGTCACCGGCGCGTCCACCGCCGACCTGGCCGTCATCCTCGTCGACGCGACGAAGGGCGTACTCACCCAGACCCGCCGGCACAGCTACGTGACCGCGATGCTCGGCATTCGGCATGTCGTGCTCGCGGTCAACAAACTCGACGCCGTCGACTACGACCGGTCGGTGTTCGACGGCATCGTGCGGGACTACCGCGCGTTCGCCGACCGCATCGGGCTCACCGGCATCACCTGCGTGCCCACCTCGGCCCTGCACGGGGACAACATCGTGACACCCAGCCCGCACACGCCGTGGTATCGCGGCCCCACCGTGCTCACGGCGCTGGAGACAGCGGAACTGGACGGCACGGCGGCACAGCGGCGGCCTTTCCGGCTGCCGGTCCAGCTGGTCAGCCGGCCCGACCCGCACTTCAGGGGCGTGTGCGGGCCGGTGATCGGCGGCCGGGTCCGCCCTGGCGACGAGGTCCGGGTGCTGCCGTCGGACCGGACGACCCGGATCGTGAGGGTGGTGGCTTCGGACGGCGACCTGCCGGAAGCCGTGGCGGGCGAGTCGGTGACCGTGACGTTGGCCGACGAGCTGGATGTCAGCAGGGGCGACCTGCTGTGTGCCGCCGACTCGCCGGCCACGGTGGCGGACCGCTTCGAGGCCACCGTGATCTGGATGGGCGAGGACTACCTGCTGCCGGGTCGCCCGTACCGGATCAAGATCGGCACGAGGGTGGTGGACGGCACGGTAACCGAGCTGCACCACCAGATCGACGTCAACTCGATGGCCCGGCTGCCGGCGGGCCGCCTGGAGTTCAACCAGATCGGACTGTGCACGGTGCGGGTCGACCGCGAGGTGGCCTTCGACCCCTACACGGACAACCGGGACACCGGCGGCTTCATCCTGATCGACCGGACGACCAACACCACGGTCGGTGCCGGCCTGCTGACCGCGGCACTAACGCCGGCACGCAACCTGCACTGGCAGGACGTGGACGTGGACAAGGCGACGCGGTCACTGCGCAATGGCCACCGGCCGTGCGTGGTCTGGCTGACCGGACTGTCCGGCGCCGGCAAGTCCGCCATCGCCAACCTGCTTGAGCGGCGACTGCACACCCTCGGCGCGCACACGTACCTGCTCGACGGGGACAACGTCCGCCACGGGCTCAACCGGGATCTCGGCTTCACGGAGGCCGGTCGGGTGGAGAACATCCGGCGCGTCGCCGAGGTGGCCGCCCTGATGGTCGACGCCGGCCTGATCGTGTTGGCCGCCTTCATCTCCCCATTCCGGGCGGACCGCGACATGGCACGGCGCACAGTGGCCCCCGGCGAGTTCTGCGAGGTGTTCGTGGACACGCCGCTCGCGGTGGCCGAACAGCGGGACCCGAAGGGCCTGTATCGCAAGGCACGCAGGGGAGATCTGGCGAACTTCACCGGGATCGACTCGCCCTACGAGGCACCGCTCGATCCGGACGTGCACCTCGACACCACCCGGCAGAGCCCCGAGGACGCGGTCGAGGCGGTCATCGACTGGCTGCGGGTCGGCGGACTGCTCAGCTGACCGGTCGGATCCCATCCACTACCGAGAAGGACGCGAACCATGGCCCGCCAACAGTTGCTGCGCACTCCCACCGACCTGCCGCTGGAGTGGGCATGGTCTGGCCGACGTGCGGTGTCGGGCACCGGGCGTCTCGTCATCTGGGACCTGCATCTCGGATCCGCCGCACTGCCGGCGTGGCGGATGGTCGAGTCCGAAGCGCACGAGGTGGCCTTCACTCGGACGGTCGGCCGACGACCCACCCGGCGGGTGTACCAGGGTGCCCTCGCCGATCCACTGGTGGCGCTGGACATGCTGCTGGTGAACGGGATCGACCGGGCGCGGGCCGTGCGACTGCTGCCGACCTACCTGCCCGCGCTGGCGACCGCGTTCGAAACCCTCTGGCCGAGCGGGTTCCGGCAGAGCAACCCGACCACGGTGCGGCTGCGCGCGGCGGCGGCCCGGCTTGCCGTCACGCCAGGCACCACCCAGTCCTTCGTCACACCGGAACTGCGGGCCATCGTGCGGCGAAAGCTGATCTGCACCGGTCTTGCCGATCTGCTCGACCCGGAACTCGGCGCCTGCGGCTCGGACCACGTCGATCCGACCGCCCGGCTGGACATCGCGGTGCGGCGGGCGGGCGCACGGCATGGCGTGCACTACTCGGCGCGTGACGTGGTCGTGCTCGACGGCACGACACTGCAGCCGGCCGACCGCGACCGCGACATGATCGAGCGGATGCTCCCGATCGTGGCCTGACGCGACAGCACGCAAAGCCCGGCACAGCGCCAATCCCGGTACGGCGCCCGATCAGCCGGGCAGGAAAGCGGCCTCGTCGGCCGTCGTGTCGGCGGGGCCGAGCAGTCGCAGCAGCGGACCGGACATCACGGTGGTGACCAGCGCGACGAGCACCAGGACGGTGAACCCGAACGTGTTGATCAACCGATACTGCAGGCCGACCTCGGCGATCACGAGTTCGGTGACGCCCCGGCAGTTCAGCAGCGTGCCGAGCCGCAGCGCGTCGCGGGTCGGCAGGCCGGCCAGCCGTGCGGCACCGGCGGCGCCGCCGAACTTGGTCAGGCTGGCGACCAGGAGCACGACGAGCGCGAGCGACCAGTACGCCGGACCACCGGCCAGCAACCGAGGACGCAGGCTCAGGCCGACCCCGGCGAAGAACACGGGGAGCAGCACTTGCACGGCGAACCCGGCGAGCTGTTGGTTGGCACGGTCGATCACCGGGGAACCCGCGGGGGTCACCGTGCCGAACAGGAAGGCGCCGATCACCGCGTCCAGCCCGATCATCTGGGTGAAGGCGGCATAGCCGACCACGCCGGCCAGCAGCACGGGCAGCACCATCGCCTCGTGTCGGCCGTCCCGGTGCACCCGACGCACGATCCGCTCCAGTGCCGGACGCACACACAGCCGGGTGAGCACCAGCAACGCCACGCCGAGCCCGACGGTGGTGCCGAACCCGGCGCCGCCACCGATGCCGGCGGCCGCAAGGATCAGGGCGAGCACCGCCCATGCGGACGCGTCGCCGATGGCGGCGCTGCCCAACGCGATCCGGCCGATCGGGCTGTCCGCCATTTTCGTGTCGATCAGAATCCTGGCCAGCACGGGTAACGCCGTGATGGACACCGCGAGCCCGAAATACAGCACGACCGCCACCGGACGTGCACCGGTGCCCTCGATCAACCGGCGCGCGAACACCGCGACGAGCAGGCCGCCGGCGAACGGCGCCAGAGTGCTGCCCGCGGTCACCGCGCAGACGATCCGCGCCTGGACGCCCGTCCGGCTCGACACCAGGTCGCGACCCAACAGGAACATGAAGGTGACAAGACCCAACTGGGCAACGAGATTGAGCGGTCCGACCACGTCCGGCGCGAACAGCCACCGCGCACCGGCCGGCCACAGCGGGCCGAGCACGGCGGGGCCGAGAACGAGGCCGCCGACGATCTCGCCGATCACCCTCGGCTGGCGCAGCCGCGCGAAGATCTCCCCGAGCAGGTGGCAGACGAGCACGATGACGCCGAGCGCGAGCAGGAACCGGACCACCGGGCTCACCCCGGCCGCCCGGCTGCCGACCCGCAGCAGGCCCGGCACACCGGCCGCGAGCAGTCCGGCCAACAACAGCGCACCACCCGCCACCGCCAAGCGGTGACCCCATCGGCCCGACCGTAACCAGCTACGTCGAATGTCGCCGACATCGTCATCGTCCACCGGTGCCGTCTGCTTCCGGTCGCTGGTCATTGCTGGCCATTGGTCTGGATCATTCGCCACCGAACCCGGCCGAGCCAGGCATGTGCCGGTGAGCGCGCTCCACAGCGAAGATGTCCGGCCAGGTGCGAGTACGTAAGCACGTCTCAGTCACAGCTCCTGTTCGTGGTCGGTACCCGAGGTCGACGGTCCGTGCCACCGCCGGCACGAACCGTCGGACCGTGGTCGGTCAGGCATCCGCCGTGCCGCTGCCGACGAGGATCGGCTTGGCGGGCCGAGTGACACGTCCGGTCTCCTCGAAGCCGTCGTTGTAGACGAACGCGGTGGGGATCTTGTCGTGGAACTGGTAGTCGGTCTGGATTCGCCCGTCGTCGGCGAGGGCGACCACGTTCTGGCCGGCCATCTCCATCTCCCCGGTGTCCCTTGACACCATGACCCAGCTGAACCTGATCAGGTTGTGGTGCGTGACGGCGTTGTGCGCGGACACGAAGAAGTAGTTCATCGGGTGATAGATGTCGGCCGTGTAGGTCACCTGCTCAGCGATCTCGTCGTGGCCGTGGAACGGATCGCGCCGGTAGAACATGTATGTCGCGTCAGGTGCGTACAGCTCGGTGACCAGACGGCGACGCTTCTTCTCGTCGGTCTCGTTCCACAGCGCCACGTAGCGGTCCACGAACTCGTTCGCCCTTGTCTGCATGCCGGTCTCCCAACTCGGTCGTTGACTGGTCATTCGGTTACGCCCGCACCCACCGACGCGTGGGTGTGCACCAGGTGCGCGAGATCGGTCGCGATGGCCAACCCGTGGTCGTGGATGAACATGTGGCCGCCGGGAAACACCCGGTTGCCGAGGTAGCGCTCGGTCCGGTCCCGCCAGACCCGCATGGCCGCCGGTGCGACGAGCGGATCGTCCCGGCCGCTGTAGACCGCGATCGGGCAGCCGACCACGGCGCCGTCGTCCACGTGGCTCGCGCACACGGCGAGGTCCGCGCGCATCGCCGGCACCAACAGGGTGCGCAGCTCCCGGTCGTTCAGTGCGGCCGACGGCATCGAGCCGAGCCCGCGGACGTCGTCGATGATCGACTCGTCGGACCGGGCGGCCGGATCGGCGCCGATCTCGGCGAAACCGACCGGGGCCCAGCCGGCGACCCCGAGCAGGGCGGGCGCCCGGCCACCGGAACCACGCTGGGCCACCGCGAACCGGTAGGCCAACAGCGCCCCCATGGAATGCCCGAACAACGCGTACGGCCGTTCGTCGTGCCCGGTGTCGACCACATCGGCGAGCGCGTCGAGCAACGGGTTCAGTTCGGTGAACGGCAGCTCGTCCGCGCGGTCCTGCCGGCCGGGCAACTGCACCCGCTGTACGCCGATGTCGCTGGGCAGCCAAGCCGGCCACTCCGCGTACATGGACACGCCACCCCCGCTGTAGTGCAGCAGCAGCAACCGATACCGCGCCGCTTCGTCCACTGTAGATGGACGCAGCCACCTGCCCGCCCCGTTCACCGGACCAGGGCCGACTCGTCGCGCAACACCCGCCGCAGCACCTTGCCGGTCGGATTGCGCGGCAGGGTGTCCATGAACGAGTAGCCGTTGGGGATCTTGTAGTCCGCGATACGGCCCCGCAGGAACCGCATCAGGTCCCGCGCGGTGGCCGAGGTATCCGGCCGCAGGACCACCGCCGCGCGCACCGCCTCGCCCCAGCGCGGATCCGGCACGCCGAACACCGCGACATCGGCGACGGCCGAGTGCTCGCGCAGCACGTTCTCGATCTCCACCGGGTAGATGTTCTGGCCGGCCACGATGATGGTGTCGTTGATCCGGTCGCGGAGGAACAGATAGCCACCGGTGTCCAGATAGCCGGCGTCGCCCATGTAGAGCCAGTCGCCTCGGATCATCCGCGCGGTCTCGTCCGGGCGCTGCCAGTAGCCGAGGAAGCGGGCCGGGCTGCGCACGCAGATCCGTCCGACGTGTCCCGCCGGCACCTCGCGGTCGTCGTCGTCGACGATCTTGATGTCATTGCCGGGGCACAGCCGACCGGCCGAGCCGAGTGCCGGTGTGCCGGGGATGTGCTCATGCGGCGGCAGGCAGGTCACGAAGCTGCCGGTCTCCGCGGCGGCGTAGGCCTGGGCCAACTCGCAGCCGAACCCGTCGACGCAGCGCAACAGCAGATCGCCGTCGATCGGGGAACCGCCGTAGACGATCTTGCGGAGGGACCGGAACGCGGTGCGCGAGGCCGCGGGCTCGGCCAGGATTAGCTGCAGCATCGCCGGTGCCGCCCACACCGTCGTCACCGCGTACTCCTCGATCAGCCGGATGGCCTCCTCGGCCACGAACATCCGCATGACCACGCTGGTGGCGCCCACGTTGAAGCAGTGCATGAACCAGGCGTAGCCGCCCGCGTGCAGACCGGGGAAGCAGGTGAGGCTGCGGTCGTTCGGCCGCCAGTCGATCCAGTCGACACCGTGCCGGTTCATGTTGTCGATGAAGGTGAAGAACGTCCGGTGCGGCAGGACGACGCCCTTGGGCAGGCCGGTCGTGCCACTGGTGTACATCTGGGCGACCGCGTCCTCGGTATTGGCCGGCACCGCGGGATCGGTGTCCGGATGGGCCGCCCGCCAGCTGAGGAACCCGGCGGCCCGGTCCGGGCCGTCGTCCATCTCGACGACGGTGACCGGGTCGGCGAGGCCGGTGCGAACCCGTTCGGCGACGGGCCGGAACTCCCGCTCCACGAACAGCAGTTCGGCACCCGAATCGCGCAGCACGTGGTCCACCTCACCCGAGGTCAGCCGCCAGTTCACCGGCACGAGCACGGTGCCGCTCTTGGCACAGGCGATCGCGATGTCGTAGTAGTGCGCGGATTCCTTGCCGAGGTAGCCGACCCTTGATCCGGGTCGCAGGCCCGATGCGAGCAGTGCGTTCGCGGTGCGGTTGCTGGCCAGGTGCAGTTCCCGGTACGTGACCTCGACCCCGTCCGCGATGATCGCGACGGCGTCCGGGCGGGTCGCGGCGTGCAGCGCGGACCGTGCTGTGATCGTCTGGGCGTCCAGCTGAGGCATGGCCTGCTCATCCGTTCTCGTTGCGAGGGCCTTGGTGCGACATGCGGTCCAGGAAGTCGGCGAGGTCGGCGGTGGTCGGATGGTCGAACACCACCGAACCGCGCAGCGCGACGGCGAACCTGTTCTCCAGCACGGTTTTCACCTGCAGGCCGACCAGGGAGTCGATGCCGAGTTCCAGGAAAGTGGCGTGCTCGTCGATATCGGCGGGGTCGTCGATGCGCAGCAGGTCGGCCACCGTGGTTCGGATGACGTCCCGGATCGCGGTGTGCCGGTGCGTGCCGTTCTCGGTGCTGTTCGCCGCATTCGCCTGGCATGCTCCGTTGCCGGCGGCCGGGGACGGCATGACCGGCACGGTCAGCTCGCGGAACGCCATGCCACGCAGTTCGGCCACCGGCTGCTCGCCGTCGAGCAGCAGCGCGTCGACGGTGAACGCGATGCCATCGGTCCCGGCCGCCGGCACTCGCCGCAACACCGAGCGCAGTACCGCGGCGCGCGGCTTGCGGAACACCCGGACCTCCGCGATGCCCACCGAGATGTAGCGGCGGCCGTCGTCGGCCAGCATGGCAAGGCCGTGCGTCGCGGCGTCGAGCACCGGCGGCGGCGCGTGTTCGCCGGTCGCCACACCCGAGCCACGCACCTCCCCCACGACGAGGTCACCGCCGTACCGGACCAACCGGCCCGCCCTGCGGAACTCCGGCCCGTAGTCAAGATCTGCCCGCGCGTACGCCGCGTAGACCTGTTCGGTGTCCATTTC
The DNA here is from genome assembly GCA_036270375.1 of Pseudonocardiaceae bacterium. Classification (GTDB taxonomy): domain Bacteria; phylum Actinomycetota; class Actinomycetes; order Mycobacteriales; family Pseudonocardiaceae; genus DATEPR01. The sequence continues at coordinate 13,363 of DATBCR010000905.1, forward strand.
TCCGGTCGGTTCGCCCGGCCGCGCGAGCAACCGCAGCAATGCGACGCCGGCCGGGCTCGGTGCCGAGATCGACTCGCCGCCCCCGACCACCGCACTCGCGTGCCGGCGCCAGTCGCCGTCGGCCGCATCTCGACCCGACACCGCCACCTCGGTTCGACCGTCCGGCCGGGTCGTGGTCGTGATCCGCAATTCGGTGAGCCGATCGGCGAGCGGCAGTGCCGTGTCGAACCGGATGTCGGTCAGCGGCACCCTGGTGTGCCCATGGCGTACGTCGGCCACGGCGAGAGCGAGTTCGACACAGAGCATCGCCGGCAGGAACGCTTGCCCGGCGGCGGTGTGGTCGGCCAGGTAGGCCGGCCGGCCGGTGCCGACGTGGACACTGAACTCCGTGCCGTGCCCGTCGACCGGTGCGCCGAGCAGCGGATGCCCGTCCCCGGCGACCGCACCACGAACCGGTGGGCCGCTGGCTGGTAGCCAGTACCGCTTGCGTTCGAAGGCGTACGTGGGCAGTGCGGTGCGGCGGTCCCGGCCGTCGCCGTGCACTGCCGCCCAGTCCAGCTTCGCACCGGCGGCGTAGAGCCGGGCAAGGCTGTCGCCGAGGGTCTGTCCGGTCTCGTCGCCTCGGCGCAGGCAGCTCAGCCAGAGCTGGCCGTCCGCGGGGACGCAGCGGCGGGCCAGCGTGGTGAGCGTCGCGGACGGTCCGAGTTCGATCACCGCGTGCCTGCCCCGTTCGGCCACCGCCCGCATGCCCGCCACGAAGTTCACCGGCTGGCACAGATGACGGGCCCAGTAGTCCGGATCGGACAGTTCCGCCGGACCGGCGAGCGCTCCGGTCAGGTTGGACACCACGCTGATCTCGGGTTCCCGAGGATCCAGCCCGGCGACGACGTCCCGCAATTCGGCCGCGATGTCCCGCATCAGCGGCGAGTGGAACGCCGAGGACACCGCGAGCGGCGTGACGACGTGCCCACGCTCGCGCAGCAGCGCGCCGACCCGGTCGAGATCAGCAGACGCCCCGGACACCACGCACCGGTCCGGCGCGTTGATCGCCGCGATCGACAGCAGCGGCTCGGCGGCCAGCAGCGGCGCGATCTCGTCCGCCCCCGCGGCGACCGCCGCCATTCCGCCGGGGACCGGCACCGACTCGATCAGTTTCGCGCGTGCGGCGAGCAGCGCGATGCCGTCGGACAGGGTGAACACCCCGGCGACCGTCGCCGCGATCAGCTCGCCGACGCTGTGCCCGAGCAGGACGTTCGGCCGGATACCCCAGGACAGCAGCAGGCGGGCCAGCGCGTACTCGACCGTGAACAGGGCGGCATGTGCGGCAACCGTGCCCAACAGCGGGTCGGTGTCCGAACTCGGCACGTCGAACATCAGCTCCCGCACCGAACGGCCGATGTGCGGCCGGAACAGCTCGTCGCACTCGTCGACGGACCGACGGAACTCTGCGAACCTCCGGTACAACCCGGCGCCCATGCCTGGATACTGCGCGCCGGAACCGGTGAACAGGAATGCGGTCCGGCGCACATCCTTGGGTGGCGTGCTGTCGGCGGCCAGTTCGGTCGCGGCGCGATCAAGCAGCGCGACCAGGTCGTCGTTGTGGGCGACCAGGCCGGCGATCCGGTGCCGGAAGTGCGTGCGGCCGAGGTTCCTCGTGCGGCAGATACCGGCCGCCGGGACCTCCGGCCGAGCCGCCGCGAAGTCACGGTACCGGTCGATCTGCCTGGCCAGCGCGGGCCGCGACTTGGCGGACAGGGTGAACACCGACCACCCGTCGTCTGCGTCGGTGGGTTCCGCGGTCGCCGGTGGTGGCTCCTCGAGAACCGCGACGCCGATCGCGCCGGCGAGCCCGAAACCGTTGACGACCGCCCGTTTCGGCCGCCCGGTCCACGGCAGGCAGGTGGTCGGCACGGTGATCGGGTAGGTGTCCCATGGCACCCGGCCGGACGGCGTGTCGTAGCGGTGCGGGAAGAACACCCCGTCCCGCATCTGCAGGATGACCTTGATCAGGCCGCCGACCCCGGCCGCCGGCTCCATGTGGCCGATGTTGGCCTTCACGGAGCCGACCACGAGTGCCTGCCCGGCACGATGGGCGTCGCCGAACACCGCGTCGATGGAGCTGAGTTCGAGCGGGTCGCCGAGCGGCGTTCCGGTGCCGTGCGCCTCGACGTACTGGATGTCGCCCGGCGTGAGGCCGGCCCGGCGCAGGGCCAGTCGAATGGCCTGCTGCTGCGCGGCCCCGTTGGGTGCGGTCAGCCCGGCGCTCTCGCCGTCCTGGCCGATCACGGTTCCCCTGATCAGCGCGCGGATCGGGTCGCCGTCGGCCAGCGCGGCGGACAGGCGCTTGAGCAGCAGCACGCCGCAGCCCTCGGCCCGCGCGTAGCCGTCCGCGGCATCGTCGAACGTCTTGCAGCGACCGTCTTGCGCAAGCACCTGACCGTTGGACAGGATCGCGAAAATCCGGGGATGGTGCAGCACGTTCACCGCGCCGCACAGCGCGATGTCGCACTCCCCCGCGAGCAGCCCCTCGACCGCGAGGTGCAGTGCGGTCAACGCCGACGCGCACGCGGTGTCCGTCGTCAGGCTCGGCCCGCGCCAACCGAGGAAGTACGACAACCGCCCGCACATCGGGTAGCCGCCGATACCGGTCGCCAGCGCCCCGTCGAGGTCCGGATAGGACAGTCGCTCCAGTTCGAGGGCGTAGTCGAACGGGGTGGCTCCGATGTAGACACCGCCGTTGCCGTGCCGGAGGCCGGCCGGGTCCACGTTCGCGTCCTCGAACGCGGTC
>DATBCR010000906.1:0-8181 GCA_036270375.1 Pseudonocardiaceae bacterium
CACCAGCCAGGACATTCTCGACTCGGCGCTGATGCTGATCGCGGGCCGCGCCATCGACGGCGCGGCCGGCGATCTGGACGGGTGCGTCGCGGCGACCGCCCGGCTGGCCGAGACCCACAGTGCCACACCGCAACTCGGCCGAACGCTGCTGGCCGCCGCGCTGCCGACCACGTTCGGCCGGCTCGCCGCGACCTGGCACGCCGGGCTGGTCGACGCCCGCACGGCGCTGCGTCGGGTGCGCCGGGACGTGCTGGCCGTGCAACTCGGCGGTCCGGTCGGCGATCTGGACGATCCGGCGCTGGTCGCCGCCTTCGCACAGGAACTCGGGCTGGCCGTTCCCGCCGCGTGCTGGCACACCAATCGGGTTCGGGTGGCCGAGTCGGCGTCCGCGCTCGGCCTGGTCACCGGTGCGCTCGGCAAGATCGCCTGCGACGTGCTGTTGTTGGCACAGGCCGAGATCGGTGAACTGGCCGAGGGCAACGCGGGCGGTTCGTCTGCCATGCCGCACAAGCGGAACAGCGCGCGATCGGTGCAGATCACGGCCTGCGCGCACCGCACGCCCGGCCTCATCGCCACCGTGTTCGCCGGCCTGCCACAGGAACTCCAGCGCGCGGCCGGCAGGTGGCAGGCCGAATGGTCGACGGTCAGCGACCTGCTCGCACTGACGACGGCCGCGGTCGGCCACGGCCGGATACTGCTCGACGACCTGCGGGTGGACACCGCACGGATGCGGGACGGTGTGCGATGACCTGTCGGCTGGGATACGACATCGCGGGGCGGGTCGGGGCGCCGGTGCTGGTGCTCGGTTCGTCACTCGGCACGACACGGGCGATGTGGGCGCCGCAGCAGGCCGCGCTGTGCGAACGGTTCCTCGTGGTGCGCTACGACCATCTCGGGCACGGCGAGTCGACGGTGCCGCCCGGTCCGTACACAATGGACATACTGGCGGACGCCGTACAGGATCTGGTCGATCGCCTCGGCATCGAGCGGTTCCACTACGCGGGGCTGTCGCTGGCCGGCATGGTCGGGATGGCGTTGGCGGCACGGCTGCCGGAGCGGATCGACCGGTTGGCGCTGTTGTGCACGTCGGCACACCTGACGCCGGCACAGGCATGGCTCGACCGGGCACACCAGGTGCACGCACACGGGACCGCGTCGATCGCGGAAACCGTTGTCGGGCGGTGGTTCACCCCGGCGTTCACCGGACGGGCCGACTACCTGGAGATGCTGTCGGCCATCTCGGACGAGGGCTACGCGGCCTGCTGCGCCGCGATCGCCGCGATGGACCTGCGACCTGCCCTCGCCGCGATCACGGCGCCGACACTCGTCATCGCGGGACGGGACGATCCGGCCATCCCGCCGGAACACGGTCGTCTGATCGCCGACGCGATCGCGGGCGCCCGGTTCGCCGAGATCCCCGGCGCGGCGCACCTGGCCAACGTGGAACGACCGGCCGAGGTGACGGCCCTGCTGCTGGCACACCTGGGAGGCACACCCGTTGACTGACCCCTATGAAGGTGGAATGCGGGTGCGCCGCGCGGTTCTCGGCGACGCCCACGTGGACCGCGCGGTGGCCGCGACGGACGATTTCACGGCCGGTTTCCAGGACCTGATCACCCGGTACGCGTGGGGTTCGGTGTGGGCGCGGCCGGGTCTGGACCTGCGGACCCGCAGCTGCATCACACTGGCGATGCTGGCCGCGCTCGGCCACGACGACGAGTTGGCCATGCACGTGCGCGCGGCACTGCGCAACGGGTTGACCAGGGCCGAGATCAGCGAGGTGCTGTTGCAGGTAGCCGTGTACGCGGGGGCGCCGGCCGCGAACTCCGCGTACGCCGTCGCCCGCCGCGCACTCGACGAGGACGGCTAGAGTGCGCGGCGAGGGGGGTCCGTGACGGAGATAGTCCCGCGCAACGGTGAGTTCGTGCAGTCCCTTGACCGGGGTTTGGCGGTGATCCGGGCATTCGACGCGGAGCACCCGGAACTGACGTTGTCGGACGTGGCGAGGCAGACCGGGCTGACGAGGGCGGCGGCCAGGCGATTCCTGCGCACCCTGGTGGAGATCGGCTATATGCGGACGGAAGGCGGCAAGTTCGCGTTGCGGCCGAAGATTCTGGAGCTGGGGTACGCGTATTTGTCGAGCCTTTCGTTGCCGGAGCTTGCGTTGCCACACATGGAACAGCTGGTGGAGCGAGTACACGAGTCGTCGTCGATGTGCGTGCTCGACGGCGACGAGATCGTGTATGTGGCGCGGGTGCCGACGAAGCGAATCATGGCCGTGGTGATCGCGGTCGGGACCCGGTTCCCGGCATATGCGACGTCGATGGGGCGGGTGTTGTTGGCGGGGCATTCCGATGACTGGCTGGACGGGTATCTGGCGTCGGCGCAGTTGCGGCAGTTGACCCCGCACACGACGACGGATCGGGCCGCGTTGCGTGCCGAGCTGGTTCGGATTCGAGCGCGCGGGTGGGCGCTCGTCGACCAGGAGTTGGAGGAGGGACTGCGGTCGGTGGCCGTCCCGGTCCGCGACGGGACGGGACGGGTGGTGGCCGCAGTGAATGTCGCGGTCAACGCCTCGCGTCGCTCGTCGGATGAGGTCGCGGGCGAGGTGGTGCCGCTGTTGTTGCACACGGCGGCCCAGATCGAGCAGGACCTGACGGGTGCCGCAGGTCACCTGCCCTGATCTGGTCGCGCCTCAGAGACCCGCCATGATGTCCGTTTCCGTGATACCGGGCCCCTGCCCGTCCCGGATGAACCATTCCGTCCCGAAACCGAATGCGAACGCTTCCGGTGGCATGGCGAGAAAGAACGACTGCTCGCTGATCTGACTCGCATGCGCCCGCATCGCCGCGCGCTTCGGCTCAAGGTACTTCGTGACGTCCACCGCCGCCGTGATGACCGATTCCGGCTTCCCGAAGTTCTCACTGCCCTCGAAGTCCGGCATCTCCACCTCGACCCCGGCCGCCGCCTGCTGCTCCACCATCGCCCGGCGACCGCGAATCATGTGATCCCGGTTCATCGTGCCCTGGTAGATCCGTGCGATACCAGCCATCTCGGCGGCCCGCATCCCCACCCGGTGCACCTGGATGTGGTCCGGGTGGCCGTAGCCCCCGTTGTCGTCGTAGCAGGTCAGGACGTCCGCGTTCTCCTCACGCAGGATGGCCGCCAGCTTCTCGGCCGCCTCGTCAACCGACGCCGTCCAGAACGAGCCGGGCTCGTCGTTCGTCGGCGTGCCCATCATCCCGGAGTCCACATACCCCAGGAACTCGACACGTTGCACCCCGAGGATGTCCGCGGCCGCGTGGGTCTCCTTCACCCTCCGTTGCCACAACTCCTCGTCACCGTCAAGGAAGCCCTCCGCCACCTCTCCGTGCTCGCCCCGGGTGGCCACCACCAGCACCACCCGGTGACCCTCCTCCGCCGCCTTGCGCATGACCCCGCCACAACCGATGGACTCGTCGTCGGGATGCGCATGGAATGAGACCAAAGTTGCCATGCTCGCACGGTACGCGAGACCACCGACCCGTGATCGGATCGGGACACCGTCACACCGCTGCGACGGTGTCCCGATCCCGGTCCTACGGCAGGTTCCACTTCTGGTTGGCGCCACCCGTGCAGTCCCAGATCTGGGCCTGTGTACCGGGTGTCGTGGAGAATCCCGTGTCGTCAAGACACCTGCCGGACTGCGGGTTGAACAGCGACCCGTCCGACCGAGGTATGAACACCTGCGCACCGGTGTTGTTGCAGTCGAAAAGATCGACCGTCGTCCCGTTCGCCGTGCCTCCACCGTTGATGTCCAGGCACTTCCCCAGCACGTGCAGCGTGCTGCCGGCCTGCACGACGGTCCACTGCTGTGCTGGCGTGCCGTTGCACGTGTAGACCTGGATCGGGTTGAAGTTGGCCGTCGAAGCCGCGCGGTCGTCGAGGCAGAGCCCACCGAAACCGGTGATTGCCCCACCGCCAGGAGGAGGCGGGGGAGGAGGACCGCCACCGCCGCTGGTCGAGTACGCCGCGACATAAGCGACCGACATCGTCCCGCCAGACGTTGTCCCGCCGTTCGGGCTCGTGCATCCACACACGCCGTTCGGGAAACCGCCGCCCATGGCGAGGTCGAAGATGATCGACAGGTTGTGATCGAACGCCTGCTGCCAGGTGGCCGTGCCCACCTGCGCCTCGCTGACACTGAAGAACTGGTTGCCGTCAAGGAACCAGGTGATCGTCTCGTTCGACGCGTTCGTGCGGTTCTCGATCATCGTGTAGGTGTGGAACCCGTTCAGGCAGCCACAACTCTGCAGCCCACTGCCGATGCCGTTGCCCTCGTTGCACGGGCCGCCGGGGAAGACCCCGCAGTGGATCGTGCCCGAGTGGTCGGCGAGGGCGTTGACGTTCTCCAGGATGTCGATCTCACCGTTCTCCGGCCACTGTCCGTCGCCGAGCATCCAGAACGCCGGCCAGTAGCCGAGGCCGTTGCCCGGGTTGGGCTGCTGGATCGACGCGGTGACCTCCAGTTGACCACCGGCCGGGGCGCCGACGTTCGCGCTCAGTGTCTGGATGCGGCCCGATGTCCACGAACTGCCGGAACCGAGGGCGGTGATGTCCAGGTTTCCGTTGCCGTCGAGGTGCACGTTGCTGGTCGAGTTGGTCATGGTCTCGATCTCGCCGGTGCCGAAGTTGGAGCCGGGACCGGTGTCGAACTTCCAGTTCGCGCCGGACGGCGAACTGCCGGCGGCGCCGTTGAAGTCGTCACTGAAGATGGTCGACCAGCCGGCCGGCGGACCGGGCACGGCGGCGTTCGCGCCGGGTGCGGCCACCGTGAACACGGCCGCCATCGTGCCGGCGGCGGTGATCCCGGCGACGGCGAGTACGAGCCGCCGACGTGGGGCCGGCCGGTGTGGTGTCGGTGTGAAGCGTGTACGAAGCATTTCGCGATGACCTCCTACGTTGGTTGTCGACCGCTGGAAGCGCTTTCTAGTCGTGTGAAAAGGCTGCTACCGGATCGGGAGTGCGGTCAAGCCGGCACCGGTTCCGGAACTTTGCCAGTTGTTGTCGACTGTGTACGGATCCACGGCCACGTGTGGTATGGACCAAGCCGCAGGTGGTATGGACCAACTGCCACGGATCGACGAAAGCCCAGGGTCGAGCCGTGCCGGAGCCGGTAAAGTCGAACGTTCGAGGACGTCGACGGTCCTTTTCGGACAGTGCGGGGCCGGGCACGGTGGGTGACCGTGCTGAATGAAAGAAGACGTGAGTGCTCTGGGCATACGCGGCGGCGACATCCTGCCTGCCAGGCGACTGCCTGCGGTTCCGCCTCGGCGACCTGGACGGCGGGGTGCCGAGCGGTGCGGTGACGGTCGAGGACACGGTGTCCGGCACGGTGGTGCACAAGGCGCTCGTGACCGGCCAGGACTGGGCGCTGGACATTCCGGATACTTGGTGCAGTTCGCTCTACCGCGCGGCTTTCACCCCGGGCGACGGCCCCGATTCGGACGTCTACTTCGTGGTCCGGACCAATCCGGAACGGCACGGGTCGATCCTGCTGTCGGTGCCGTTCGCCACGTGGCAGGCGTACAACCGGTCCGGCGTGCCCGGTGAGGGCCTGTACTGGACCGAGGATCCGTGGCGCGCACACGAGGTCACCTTCGACCGGCCCGGCGGCGGCCCACCGCCGGAGCGCTGGGAGGACGGGTTGATGCGGTGGCTGCGCACGTCCGGCATCGACGTCGACTACTGCTCGAACCTGGACCTTGACCTGCATGCCGGTCTGTTGGCCGGCTACCGCCTGCTACTGGTCAACGGCCACGACGAGTACTGGACCGCACCGATGCGCGACGCCGTCGAGTCGTTCACCCGCCGCGGCGGCAACCTGGCGGTCTTCGGTGCGAACACGTCGTGGTGGCAGATCCGCCTGGCAGACAACGGCCGCACCATGGTCTGCTACCGGGACGCCTCGGCCGATCCGGCAGCAGCGACGACGCCGGAGCTGACCACGGTGGAATGGTCGTCCGCCCCGGTGAACCGACCGGAGAACACCATGACCGGCCTGAGTTTCCGCCTTGGTGCCGGTTGCTGGGGCCCGGAAATGGCCGCGATGTACGGCGAGTCGTACACGGTGCGATTCGCCGACCACTGGGTCTTCACCGGCACCGGCCTGACCGACGGCGACAAGTTCGCCCCCGGCGCGCTCGGCTACGAGACGGACGCGGCCGACATACAGGAGATCGACGGCGTACCAAGGGTGACGGGCCGCGACGGCACGCCGACGTCGTTCACCGTGCTCGCCACGGCCGACCTGCGGCACTGGTCGGCATACGGCCAGGCAGGCGCGGCGACCATGGGCGTGTTCGAGTCCGGCCGAGGCACGGTTTTCAACGCGGGCACGGTGAACTGGGCGTCGGCGATCGGCGATCCGGTGGTGGCGCGTATCACCCGCAACGTGATCGACCGACTGTCCGAGCCGTCGCCTGCCGATGGTTGGACCGTGATAGGGCCGCGGGATCAAGTGCGGGCGCTGGCCACGTGTGGATCGCGGATGTTCGCGGTGCTTGAAGACGGTGTACTGGCCACGCGCGAGGTATGCGCACAGAACCTGCCGTGGCGACCGATCGAGCCCGCGCCAAGCATGGTCGCACTGGCCGTACCCCGCGAGGCGGTGGTAGGCGGACCGCACGGCATCTACGCGGCGTCCGCGGTCGGCCGCCTGTGGTGGCGCCCCGGCATATCGGAACGGGCAGCGTGGACCGGCATCGACCACTGCCCACCCGACCTCCGCGCCCTGGCCGCATGCGACGGCCGCCTGTACGCGGTGGACCGAGCCGGCCGCCTGTGGACCGCAAGCCAGGCCGCCGGCCGAACATGGCGCAGGTTGGACGACGAGGCAGAACTCATCGCACTGACATCCATGAACGGCCGGCTGTACGCGATCAACGCGGCGGACACGGTCCTTAGCCGAGCACCGATCCCGGGCCACACATGGACACCACTGTGCTCCGCGGACGGCGCGGACGTACTCACCGCCCACGCGGGCCGCCTGATCGCCGCAGGTGGCGGCCGACCGTTGCGCTGGCGAGTCACCACACCCAGCGCAACGTCCTAACTTGTGATCAGTTCGGTCATCGACGGTAGGTCGACCAGTTTGACCGGGCCGGCGGCCGCGGCTGTCACTATGGCGTCCACCGACTTCAGGAACGCGATCATGTGCGGTCTTGGGACGTACGCGCTGTCGGACGTCACCCGCAGTGCCATGCCGATTGGTGTGTCTTCGAAGTGTAGGCAGAACCGGCAGTCCACCTTTGCCAGTGGTGGCAGCCAATCGATCCTTGACCGTGCCGCCAGTTCCCGCAGTGGCGTGCCGCTGAACGGGATGCCTGTCGCCATGTCGTCGCGCAGGTCGTTGAGGCAGCAGTTCGGGTGGACGAACTCGCCTCTGCGGTCGCTGGCTTCCTTGACTATCCGGTCGCGGTCCAACTCGTCGTACTGGGCGTAGCGGTAGGCCGGCACCGCCGCTCGCCACGATGCTCGGACGGCCTCGTCGAAGTCCGCTACGTCCGCCAGTGACACTACGAGCAGGCCCTCAAGCGCCAGCGTTGACACCATGTCGCGGGTCTGCGACCGGAACCGGTTCTTCGTGATCGTCAGCAGCGCGCACGTGTCGTGTTCCGTCAGCGCGGCGATGGTGACCGCGAACGCCGCGTGCAGCACGGCCGAACTGCCGGTGCCAAGGCGCTCGCCCACCAGTTCGACCGCCTGGCTCATGGCTGGCGAGATCAGGAACGCGCGGTGGAATCTCGGCTCCTCCGGCACTGCCAACTCGCGCTCGAACATCGAGATCGGGATGCGTTCGTAGGCGCGTTCCCAATACGTGGCCGCGGCTTTCGCGGCTCGGCGGCCGGCCGGCGACTGTTGGTAGCGCGCGAGGTCCACCGGTTGCGTCGCCGTGTTCTCCGTCAGGACCTTTCCCGCGATCACGGCGGCAAGGTCGGCCAGCACCAGCATGCTGCCGCCGAAGTCGGTTGCCAGGTGGCAGAAGCACAGTACGGCGATCGCCGGCACACCGGACAGGGTCACGATCGCGGTCCGCAGTGGCCACTCCTGCCGATAGTCGAACTTCGTGCCGTTGAAGCGGTCCGTGGTGACCGCCACCACGTCGTCGACGCCGCCCTCAGGTGCCTCGATGATCTCGAC
>DATBCR010000907.1:0-3431 GCA_036270375.1 Pseudonocardiaceae bacterium
CTCCTGCAAGACCGCAGGCCTCGCCCAACTCCTGAATCGGACCTACCGCGAGCCGACCCTGACCCGACTGATCGCGTTCGGCGACGGCGGCAACGACGCCTGCCTGCTGCGAACCGCGGGCGTCGGCATCGCGATGGCCGCGGCCGACCCGGGCGCGGCCATCGGCGCGACCCACCAACTCACCGATTCCCTCGCGCAGTACCTGAATTCCGGGCTCAAGACCGAACTCACGCCACGACCGGCCGCCCGCTGCCCACACCGCTCATAACCGGCCGTCGCCGAGATCGTTGCGCACCAACGCAAGCCGGGTCGCCGACACGATCTCCGTCCCCCGCAGCACGATCTCGGCCGGAGCCGGCCGGGACAGGAAGCCAACCAGGCTCGCGGTCAGGCCATACGCCCCGACATTCGGGAACACGACCGGCTCCCCCGTGCCCACCGGGTCAACCGGAACGTCGCGGCCCAACACGTCGGCCGGCGTGCACAGTGGCCCGACGACCGTCGCCCGTGCCGTGCCGGCCGACAGCGGGGTCGCCGTCGGGCGCAGGACACGGCCAAGTCCGCCGATACCGCCGAGATGGTTGATCCCGGAGTCCAGCAGCAGGAACCCGTCCTTCCACTCCATCGCCGCGCACACCAGGCTGCCGCAGTCACCGACGAGGTACCGTCCGGACTCGAACGCGATCCGCGGCCGGCCAGCGCGCCAGCCCGGCAGCCGCGCGTCGAGTTCGGCCGTGAGAGCCGGGCGCAGGTCGTAGCGCGGCCGGTCCCCCGGCTCGGCGTACGGCGCGGCGAATCCCCCGCCAAGGTCCAGTACCTCCAGCCGCAACCCACGTTCGGCCAACGTCGCGGCCGTGGCGATGCCGGCGCCGAACGAGGCCAACAGGCTCGCCTCGTCCCGCACGTTGCTCAACGCGAAGAAGTGCGCACCCACGATGTCGACACCCGGGATGTCATGGCGCCACGGCGGATCGGCCAGCAGTTGGGCGATGTCGATGCCGAATTGGCTGGCCGTCCCCGTCATCCGCAACCGGGTCGCCCCCACCGCGGGCGCGTTCACCCGCACCAGGCACCGGGCCCGCACGCCGACCTGTTGGGCCGCCCGCGAGATCCGCAGCAGGTCGGTCATGGACTCGGCGGAGAACAGCCGCACACCGCCGCGCAACGCCACCGCGATCTCGTGTTCGGTCTTGGCAGGCCCGGTGTAGAGGCTGTCGCCCAGCGCCGCACCGGCACCGGCCGCCGTCGCCGCACGCACCTCACCGGCCGAGCTGATCTCCACCGGGCAGCCGGCCCGGCCCAACGCCCGAACCAGATCGGGATGCGGGTTCGCCTTGACCGAGTAGTACAGCGTCGATGGCTGCGGCAGCGCGGAACACAGGTCGGCGTGGGCGTCGGCGATCCGGTCCAGTTGGTAGACGTACAGCGGGCTGCCGAAGCGTGCCACCAGGTCGCGCATCAACCGGCCGCCCGCCGCAACGCCGCCCGGTCGACCTTGCCGGTCGAACCGAGTGGCAGCGTCGGCACGAGCCGCACGTCCAGCACCTTCGACGGACCGAGTCGGTCCCGCAGCCCGCCGCGCACCTGCTCGACCGTCAATTCCGTGACCACACAGGCGAACGCGTCCCGCCCGTGCTCGGGCGGCACGACGGCGGCGGCGGCGACACCCGGGATGTCCAGTGCGGCCGCCTCGATCTCCGTGACGCTGGTGCGCATACCGCGAAGCTTGAAGACGTGGTCACGGCGGCCATCGAAGTACAGGTACCCATCGTCGTCGAGATGGCCGATGTCGCCGGTGCACAGCGTGCCGTCCTGGAATCGCCGCGCGGTCAGTTCGGGCGCCCGCCAGTAGCCGGCCATCACATGCGGCCCGGCCACCGTGATCTCGCCCGAGACGCCCGGCGCTACCGTGTTCCCGTCGTCGTCGACGATCCGTACCTCGGTGTCATCCAATGGCGTGCCAACGGAACCCGGTCGCGCCAGGTCACCATCAACGTCCATAATAGACACTCGCTTGCATTCCGTCAGTCCGAACATGAGCTGTATCCCCGCCGGCGGGAACCGGGCCCGCAGCCGGGCGATGAGCGCGGGAGACAGCGCGTCACCGGTGTTCGTGAACAGCCGGACGTCGCCGGGCCGGGTGTCCCTTGCCGCCAGCCGCACCAACATCTCGGCCAGCGCGGGCACCACGGGTACCACGGTCGCCCCCTGGGTGAGAACGTCCGCGAGCAGCTGCGCGTTCACCGAGTCGTCCGCCAGTACCAGGGTCGCGCCCCCGATGGCGCACAGCAGCAATTGGTAGAGCCCGTAGTCGAATCCCAGCGGCAGCCGGCAGTAGACGACGTCACCGGGCCGATAGCGCAGCCGCGCGGCGATCGCGTGCGCCGCGAACACGACCTGCTCGTGCGGACACACCACGGCCTTGGGCTGTGCGGTGCTACCCGATGTGTAGAGGAACAGGGCGATTTCCCCGGACGCGGCGTGCGATCGGCGCGGCAGCCCGGACCACACGTCGTCCAGCGTGTTGCCGTAGCCGTCGCCCCACACGACGACCACCGGTTCGGCGTCCGCGATGATGCTGTCCAGCTGGTAGGCCCGCGTTCCCGCGTTCACCGGCACGAAGACCGCTCCCGCCAGCGAACACCCGTACCACAGCGCGCACACCCTGCGGTCGGCGTTCCCCCGCACCACCACCCGGTCCCCCGGCCGTACGCCCCGTACCGCCAACCATCCCGCACAGGCCCGACCGGCATCGGCCAACTCGGCGTACGTCCAGCCACCGGACACGTCCCGAACCGCTGTCACATCCGGATATTCGACTGCGGCGCGATCCAGGATCTCGTGCACCAGCACGGTTTCACCGGGCCGCAGCGGTGCGCTCCGACCCGGCCAACTGGTTCGCCTCGTCCAGCCGCTCGGCCAGGTCGGACCAGACGTCGGCATAGGTTCGGACCAGTTGACCGACCAACCCGACCAGATGCGGCGGAATTCCACTGACCAGGTCGTCCAGCGACTCACGTCGCACCGAGGAGAGCGCGAGCCACTGCACGAAGTTCCGACAGGACTGGCGTTGGACCAGCGAGGGATCCCTTGCCAGAACCGAAAGGATCTGCTGCTCACTGAGTTGGGTACGGGCGACGGCCACCGGCCGATGCGGCCGGATGTCGGCCGACACCGGCGGCTGACCGTTGCGTACCCGATCCCGCACCGCCTTCGCCGTGCCCGGCGCGACCCCGGCCGCCGCGGCGAGTTCGCGCAGCGTGGCGTGCGGACGGTCGGCCAGGATCGCGGCGACCCGACGGCGCCCGTCCTCCGGATGTACCGGTCGCGCCCGGCCGTCACGTCCGACGCGCGCGTGCAACTGGGTCACTTCCCCACTTGAACCGGCGCGGATCTTCGCCACTGTCCGCTTCGGTTCAAGTGGGAGATCG